>CBDUAX010000151.1:0-9256 GCA_965365235.1 uncultured bacterium | reverse complement strand
CCGGGAGATGGTGGAGGCGGCGAAGGAGCGAGGGGTGCCTGTCCTGGCCGCCAATGCCCCCCGTCGGTATGTGAACCGAGTGTCCAGGTTGGGTCGGGACGCCCTGCTGGATCTCCCCGGTCCTTCACGGTCCTCTCTCCCGCCCCTCCCCTATCCCCAACCCTCGGAGGCGTATCGGGCCGAGTGGACCAACCTCATGCGCAACATGACCATGGAGGACCAGTGTCCTGCTCCGGAGGTGGAGGAATCAGCAGACGAAGCTCCGCCCCATGCCATGGAACCTCCGCCGCATCCCATGGGCCCACCGCCTGAGGCGGAAGAGAAGCCCGAAATGGGCGAGGAGCCAGGACACGGGGAGATGCCCTCCCACGGCATGGGCGGATTCATCGAGAATGGCCTCCAGGCTCAGACGCTCTGGGATGCGGCCATGGCTTATACCATCACCACGTTCCTGGAAAGCCACCCGGGCGGGCTGGTTCTCCACATGGTAGGCGGGTTCCACGTCGAAAACCTCACTGGGACTCCGGAGAAGGTGACCTTCTACCGCCCGGGCACCCGGACGGTGGTGGTGTCGATGCAGATGGTGGAGAACTTCACCGAGTTCGACGCTGAGGAGCACGCTGGAAAGGGCGACTTCGTCATTCTCACCGACAAAGCGCTGGACAAGAATTACGAGCGGAACTGTGTGGGCCGGTAGGCTTGTGGTGGAGGCCTGAAAGCGGGAAGGCCCTAACCCGAAGATGCGGCGGCCATCTCTCGTTTGGCCTGGCAGAGAACGATATAGGTCAGGAAAATCTGAAGGACTTCCGGTACATCCTCCGGAAAGGTCAGGGATAGGCGGCGCCCGGTCATCCCCTTTCGGGTGACCCGCCCAGTCTCCTGGTTTCCCAAAAGGAGGACGAACTCTCGCCCCCGCCAGGAAAGTGTTTCCAGGGTCAAGCGGTGCCCGGCAGACGTTAACACCCAACTCCGGCGCAACGCCGACTTCCTCTCCGCCTTGGCGATGATGGTGCTCCCCCTCCGCAGCTCCGCATTGTGCTGCCAGAACCCCTGCGGCTCGATGGTGAAGGCCTGTCCTTCCAGCTCGAAGGCGCCCCGGCTTTTCCAGGTGCTGATGGTCAGCTCCGTTAGGGGCTGGCCTCGGGAGGTGATGAGGGCATTCCAGGAGGCCCATCCAGTGGGTTCGACTTCGAGAGTCGGCATGGGTTTCTCCTTTTGGGGGCGTGAGTACGTCGAGGAAAACCCCTCGTTGGGCCCTGCTGGACCTTCCTACTCGGTGCTCGAACGCACCAATCTTACGTGGGAAGGGCCGAAGAGCTTCTCCAGCTCCTGGAGCGTCTCCTGCCCTGGATCTACCCGGAGGGTCCTGGAGCGGAGGCGGGGAGCCCCCAGCCCATTCCCGGTCTGGACCAGGACTTCCACCGGGGCGACCCCAGGGTGTGCGACCAACAATCTTTTCGCCTCGGCGAAAGCTTCCTCTTTCGGCATCCCGGCAAAATCCAACTCGATCTGAACCGCCAGCTTTCCTGAGGCCGGGACTCCCTCCAGAAGTTCGGCCCCATCCAGGAAGATGGGCGGATCATCCTCGTCCCGCTCCCGGCTGCTGACCTTGCCTCGGATGAGAACAACTGCGTCCTGGGACACAATCTCCTTGTTTGCCTGCCACGAGTCACCGAACGCCAGAACCGTGGCGGTTCCGGAGAAATCTTCAACCAGAAGCTTCCCCCACTCGGCACTGTCTCGGCGCGAGATCTGTCGGTTGATCTGTGTGACCACGCAGGCCAATTCCACCGGTTGGCCCAGGAAATCCTTCAGGGAGGTGGCGGTCACCGGGGCGAAGGCCTCCACCACGGCCCGATATCGGTCCAGGGGGTGCCCGGAGATATAGAAGCCCAGGGCCTCCTTTTCCCGGGTCAACCGGTCGCCTTCACCCCAGAGCGGAACCTCCGGAAGGGTCGGGTCCGGTCGCTGAAGGGCTGCGTCGCCTCCACCGAAGAGAGAGGCCTGGCCCGCGGCCTCCTCGGCCTGCCGGGCCTGGACTTCGGAGTAGGCCACATCGAGGCCGGCCAGGAGTTGAGCCCTGTGGCCGAAGGCATCCAGAGCTCCGGCTGCGATGAGAGCCTCCGTGGCCCGCTTGTTCAGGAGCCTGAGGTCGATCCGTTCCAGGAAATCGAAGAAGGACTCGAAGGGTCCTTTCTCTTCTCGTGCACAGATGATGGACTGGACAGCCCCGGCTCCAACCCCACGGACGGCCCCCAAACCGAACCGGATCTGGTTCTCGTCCACCACAGTGAACTTCCATCCTGATTCGTTGACGTCTGGCGGGAGAACATCCAGGGGTTCCGTCACCCCGGGAAGGTGCCGGTGGAGTTCTCGGCACTCGCCGATGTACTTCACCACATCGTCGGTCTTGTCCAACACCGACGAAAGGAGGGCCGCCATGAATTCGGCCGGGTAGTGGGCCTTAAGCCAGGCTGTGTGGTAGGAGAGGAGGGAGTAGGCAGCCGAGTGGCTCTTGTTGAACCCATAGCGGCCGAAGGTCTCGATCTGGTCCGCCAGCTCCTCGGCGGTTCTTCGATCGACCCCCCTTTCGATGGCCTTTTTCTTGAAGGTCCCGAGCTCTTTCTGAATGAGCTTTGCGATCTTCTTTCCCACGGCCTTCCGGAGGACGTCGGCTTCCCCCAGGGAGAAGCCTGCCAGGACCGATGCGATCCGCATCACCTGTTCCTGGTAGACGATGATGCCGTAGGTGGGTTCCAGGACCGGCTTCAGATCCGGGTGCGGGTAGGACACGGGTTCCTTCCCCAGCTTCCGACGGATGTAGATGTCGGTCATCCCCGAGTCCAGAGGTCCCGGCCGGATCAGGGCATTGGTGGCCACCAGATCTTCGAATCGATCGCATTTCATGGCCCTGAGCTTGTCCAGAGCCAAAGCCGATTCGAACTGGAAGATCCCCGAGGTGCCTCCTTGGGCCAGCATGGCATAGACCGCCGGGTCGTCCAGGGGCACGTCGTCCATGGTCTTGTAGACGTCACCCGACACCGGGTGCTTCAACGCTCCCAGGCGGGCCTTCACCCCCTCCACCGCGTCGTGGATCACGGTGAGGGTCTTCAAGCCCAGGAAGTCCATCTTCAACATACCCGCGTCTTCGAGGCAGTTCATGTCGTACTGCGTCACGACCACGGCCTCGTCGCCGTTGGATCCGTTGCCGGCGCCTTTTCCGCCAGGGGCGGTGGTGGTTTTGGCGCCGTTTCCGCCATTGCCGTTCCGGCCGTTTCCGGCGCCGGCAATTCCGGAGCTCCCACTTCCCTTGGTCTGCTGGACGCACACCGGGACGTAGTCGTCCAGGGGCCCTGGGGCGATGACCACACCCGCGGCATGAACCGAAGCGTGCCGGCTCAGCCCCTCCAGGGTCATGGAGTAGTCGAAGAGCTGGCGGTGTCGTTGATCCTGCTCGTAGAGAGCCTTTACCTCTGGGATCTTCTCCAGCGCCTCACCCACCGTCAGAGCGGACCCCGGGGCGTTGGGGATCATCTTGGCGATCTTGTCGGTCTCTCCCGGCTCGAATCCCAGGGTTCTTCCCACGTCCCGAATGACCGCCCGGCTCTTCATGGTGCCGAAGGTGATGATCTGACCCACAGCCTCCCGCCCATACTTCTGGCGGGTGTACTCGATAACCTCGCCTCTGCGCTCGAAACAGAAGTCGATATCGATATCCGGCATCGAGATTCGCTCAGGGTTCAGGAACCGCTCGAAGAGGAGGTCGAACTCGATGGGATCGATGTTCGTGATCCCCAGTGCGAAAGCCACCAGGGACCCGGCCGCTGAGCCACGACCGGGGCCCACGGGAATGCCCTGTCGCTGGGCCCAATCAATAAAGTCCCAGACGATCAGGAAGTACCCGGCGTACCCGGTCTGAACGATGATCTCCAACTCATAGTCCAGTCTTTCCCGGATCTGATCCGGGAGGGGGTCGCCGTATCGTTCCTTGGCACCCTTGGTGGCGAGATGAACCAGATAGTCGTTTGGGTCCTGGTATTCCTCCGGAAGGGGGAACTCGGGTAGGTGGACCTGCTTCTTCAACTCCAGATCCACCTGGTCCGCAATCGTCAGGGTGTTTTCCAGGACCTCCGGGTGGTCCGGGAAGAACTCGGCCATCTCCAGGTGGGACTTGAAGTAGAGGCCGTCGTCGTACCGCATCCTGTTGGGATCGTCTCGGTCTTTCCCCAGCCCGATACAAAGAAGGACGTCGTGGGCCTCGTGGTCTCCGTTCTGGAGAAAGTGGGCGTCATTGGTGGCGACGACGGGTAGACCCAGGTCGGTGCTCAGCCGGAAGATCTCCCGGTTGAGCTTGGCCTGCCCTTCGCTCTTGTGACCTTGGACCTCCAGGTAATACCGGTCCTTGAACACATTGGCGTACCACTCCGCCGCCTCCCGGGCCCCGGCAAAATCATCCGCCAGAAGGTGCCGAGACACCTCCCCTGCCATGCAGGCTGAGCTGACAATGAGCCCCTCGGAGTGCCTGGCCAGGACTTCCCGGTCGATCCGGGGTCGCATGTAGAAGCCCTCGGTGTACCCGATGGAGGAGAGCTTCACCAGGTTCCGATACCCTACGGGGTTTTGAGCCAGGAGAACGAGGTGGTAGTAGGCCCGCTCTCCCTGGCCGGCCCGGGTCCGTTCCCGACGGTCGCCGGGAGCTACATAGGCCTCCATTCCAATGATGGGTTTGACGCCGGCTTTCTTAGCCAGCTTCTGGAAGGTCCATGCGCCGAAGAGACACCCGTGATCGGTGAGTGCCAGCGCCGGCATCTCCAGTTCCTGAGTCCTTCGGATCAGGTCCGAGAGCCGGTTCGCTCCATCCAGGAGGGAGAACTCTGAGTGGGTGTGGAGGTGAACGAAAGACACTGGGCTTCGGCGGCCGCTCCCGGAGGTTCAAAATCGAATTATGGGTCCTCCACAGAGGTGGAGGGACGAATTGTATTCAGGGTGGGGAGAGGGGGCAACGCATGGGCGTTACGATGAACGAAAAGACTGGGGTTTTCGAGGGGCTTCATCGCCAGCGGGTTTCCGGACCGCAACATCTCGGTCTTCGGCGCTGACCCGGATACCAGGGATAGGGGCCCGGGGGGGGGCGGCCCCGATACGACCGTGATGAGGGCCATGCGTGAGGGCTCGTCCGTTGGCGAGGGCCGAGAAGAAGCGGCCACCGCCGACGCCGGTGACCGCTCACCTCTCCCGGCCCTCACCCGATCCGCTTCAGAAGGCCCAACCGATGTTCAACAATCGGATGGTCGGAATCGTCGCGGACCCGTCGTCGAGATCGCCGCCGAAGAGTCGGGTGGCTCCGATTCCCAACCCGATGTAGAAGTTGCGATTCGCTCCGAGCAACCAGTTGTACCCGACGTCGATACCCAGGCCGAAGACGGTGACGTCCTCATCGTCGATCTCCGACACATGGTGGAGCCCTAGGTGCCCCCCGAAATAGAAGCCGGTTAGAGCCGCCCCTTGTGGGTAGTAACGATAAAACCCGTTCAGGCTCCGATATTCTTCATCCCCCTCGTCAAACGAGATCCAGGATCCCGCCACACCCACGGTGCCTGTGGATGAGACCTTCTGCTCGAACTCCAGGTTCGCCCACTCGAATAGAATGAGGAACGGGTTGGCAGAAAGGACTTGGTCGTGGGGGACAGGCTCTCTCGTGCCGGCTTCCTGGGCCTCCACCGCACTGGGGCCTACCCCGAGCAATGCGACGGTAGAGATCAACAGGACCTGCAACTTCTTGTTCATGGTCCGTCTCCTTGAGAAGTCTCGATTCCTATCCCCATTCAGGCTCTTCTCGGTCAAAGGAACCCCAGGGGGCGTTCAACCGCGACGAGTCTGGGGTAGCTCTAGGCAAGGGGCGTGCCCCGGGGTGATTTCCCCACAAGGTGAAGAAAGATAGGGACTTGTGAGACCGGGGTCGAGGAGAAGAAACCCAGAGTCGTCCTCAATTGAGGACAGAATGATGAGCAACTTTTGGGAGGGCCGCCCTGTTCCATCTCCGTTGGCTTCGGCCCAGTCCCCCTTCTATCCCGCCTCGGTTCCTACCGGAAGTGGGTCCCGCTGAGGTGGGAGTGGGCCCCGGCCCGGTACATCTTCTCTCCAGCCTCGATCCTCACCGGAAGCCGGTTCTGCTCCGGCGGGACTGGGCAGGTGGCGTAGGGGGTGAAGACGCACGGCGGGTTGTGGGCCCGATTGAAGTCGATCACGATCCAGTCGCCCTCCACCGGCGCATCCATATAGAGGAACCGCCCGCCCCCATAGGTCTCCACCTCATTTGTGGCGTCTCCGAAGACCGCAAAAAACCGTCGGGCGTCGGGATCCCCGGTGACATCGAGCCGAAAGGTCTCCCCATCCACCTCAAACTCCACCGCCCCCGGGGACAGGGAGGTGGAGGGGATGTCCAGGACGTTGGGTGTGGAGATCTCCCGGGGTGGGTCGTACCGCCGAAAACGCCCGAGAATACGCCAGTCGGCATCCACCGGAAACGTCTCGAGGCCGCCGAAGTTCGCCAGCGCTTCCGAAGCGCTGTCTCTCAACCGGATGGCGTACTGTCCGTAACGCTCGATCACAAACCAGTTGAGCGTTCCCCACCGGAAGAGAGGGCCTCCCCGGGGGGAGTCCAGACGGAACCTCGTCGAGGTTGAGGCCGTGGGATCCGGCTCGGCGCCGGCCGGGAAGGGGCCTTCACCAATGCCGGGTGCATATTCGAACTCGAACGATCCTTCCCCCTGGAGCCGGAGAGTTCCGAGCCAGGGCGGCACGTTCTCTCCGGGGAGTCGGACACTCATCTCCGGCCCTGAGCCAACTGTGTTCTCGCCGCGGTTCAGCCAGAAGAGCCCCACCACCGAGAACCAGGAGTCTGGTTCTTTGAGCTCACTCACCCTTCGCTCCTGCCACTCGGCAATTGCCGCCGCGTGGGTGGCCTCATCCGGTAGAACCGGCGGGGGCGTCGAGTCACACGCAGAAAGAAGGAAGAGGAGCCAGACTGCCGCCAGCGGAGAGCGCGAGATTCGTTGGATTCGTTTGCCCAAGATCATCTGACCCTTCTTTGGGAACCCTTCGTCCGGTTTGAGACCAACCTGGAATCTCCTCCGGGGCGTCGGGTGTCTGTTTCAACCAAACTGGCCGCCCCGGCGCTGTTAGCTCCAGGCCCCCAGGATCGCACCCATGACAGCGAAGGCTACGGTCATATACCCGGCGTTGACCAGCCAGTGTTTGAAGGGGCGTTGTTCAAAGAGGTAAACCACCCCGAGTCCTCCGCCGACCCAGAAGAGGCCCACGTGAAGGCCCAGGAGGAGCCCGTAGTGGAGTCCGGCCTCGGGGCCGAGGAACATGGCCAACACCAGTGCGGCAACAAACTCCAGGACAAAAGCCAGGCCGAAGATCTTGGGCATGTTCCCCTCCTTGGCCTTCTCTTCCGTCATTCCCGAGGCGGCCATCCAGGGCTTTCCGAAGAGAGCGGGGGAGTACCAAAGGCCTCCCAAGATGAAGTTGGAGACAGCGGCGACGAAAACGGCCAAGTAGTTGATGTCCGCCATGGTGTGACCCATGTCCATAGAGAGGCCTCCAGAGTTTTTGGTTGGGAATCACCGGAATCCTCCGGCGTTTGGATCCCATACGTAACCAAGCCCGGTGGGAGAAGTCCAGGGACCTCTCTCACCGGGCTTTGAGCGGGGAGCGCCTACCTCGCCATCGTCAGCGACCTCTCTGGGCGCACCGGAAGGAGTGCATGATGGTGTCGAGCTGGAGCATATATTCCCACTTGTCCCTGTCGTTGCTGGGGGAGTAAAGCCACGCATCCAGCAGCACCAAGCGGTTCTGGTGGGGGCAGTGGACCCCCCAGGTGACCACGGCTCCGGCCGCCGGCCAGGTACTTCCGGGAGGATTTTTCCACACGCCCTGGACGGCGTAGGCCTCGGCGAACTCATACTGGCCCGCCATACCCTCCAGGAGTTCCTCCCGTTCTACCACTTGAGGGTAGGCGAAGTACGCTTCCGAAATCGCCGTGCGCCAGTCCAGCAGCGAATCGGCATCCATCTCGGAAGGGACGGGGCTTCTCCAGGTGACGGTGAACTGCCGGATCAGCTCCGAGGGTTCGGGGTTGTCATTTCGGAAGATGTAAACCGAGTCCTCAACGCCCCAATCGTACACTTCGGGCAGAAGGAGGGAGAATCCGGCCAGGGCCTGGAGCGTGTCCGCCAGCGCCGAATCCCGGCCGCTGAGGAACATCCGGTTGGCCGCCTCCCTGAGAAAACGGGCCTCGAGGATATCGTGAACGAAGGGAACCCGGAAACCGACCTGATAGGGGATGTCTCCCTGGGGGTCCACCAGAACCACTGTCACATTCTGGTTCATGGCCCACACGTTCTCGACCTCATAGATGTTCGGAACCTCGACGGGTATCGAATCGGGCAGGTTTGACAGGGCCTCGACTATGCGTGGGTCCTCAGGGCCGCCGATCAAAACCACCTCGTGGAAACGCCACCAGAGGTTATCCGTGGGTTCCTTGTAGGTTACGCGGAAGGTGTAGTCCCAGCGGACTGTGAAGACCTCTGGCGATAGGCCGGTATAGACCGTCTCCTCGAGCTCCGGCCACCACTCCGGGGGAGCCACGACCACGACGGCGTTGGCATCACCGTAGGCCAGCCCTTTTTCACATGCCGCGTTGGCGAGGGCTAGAACCGAAAGAAAGGAGAAAAGAAGTACCTTACGCATAGTGGTCACCTCGAAGATGGCGATTGAGGGCGAAGGCCCTGGTCTGCGGTTAATTGTACTGTCCCCCTGCCTCCGGGTTCAAATCCGTCGGAGTCAGGTTGAAACTACCGGAAGCGGTCGAACGTCAGAGAAGTGCGTGGGGCTCCGGTGCCCGCCCACTATGGACCCACGGTCGAAGCTCGGTATTCCCCTGAAGATCCAAGGCCCATGACTTTTCTTCTCCACGACCTGAAGGTCGCCTTCCGGATGCTCTTCAAGAACCCCGTGTTCACCTCGGCGGCGGTTCTGACCCTCGCCCTGGGGATCGGCTTGAACACCGCTGTCTTCAGTGCTGTCTACGATCTGGTTCTGAAACCATTGCCGGGTGTGGAGGAGCCGGACGACCTGGTTCAGTTCTATCGAAGCTGGCCGGGGATCGAACATGGGTCCAATTCCATCCCGCATTTCTTCGACCTTCGGGATCGGTGCGGAGAAGTGTTCGAGGGAGCCGCGGCTTGGT
>CBDUAX010000150.1:0-9270 GCA_965365235.1 uncultured bacterium | reverse complement strand
TCCTCCAGGATTCCTTCTTCCGACTCGGGCAAAAAGAGAAGATGACAGAATTCGATCCCTTCCGGGGACTGGTAAAGGGCGGGTTGAGCGGTTCTTCCACCGATCACCCGGCCGTGCACCTGGTTCACGACAGCATCATGGATCTCGATTGTTGCCAGAGTGCAGATGATCAGGTTCTCATCTTCTCCGTTGGACCTTGGCCACTCCACGTATTGCGCAAACCGACGGATCAATGAGGCCATTCGGGTGGACTCCTTCACCGACTCCTGGCCCTCTAGGGCCGAGGGGGTCAACAGCCCCAGGAAGAGCACAGCAGAAAGGGCGGCCGCACGGGGTAGCTGCCAGGTCGGGGAGGAGAGGAGGCAAAACATGAGACTCGGTTCACTCAGAGGAACCCGGTAGGGGCCTTGGACCACCCCCGGATTTGCCCGCTGTTTGAGGTGCCCTCCAGGTATCGGACTCCTGGCTGGCCGGATTCGATCCCGAAGCAAACCAACGGAGTAAGAATACTCCCCACGGCCGGGCCGATGGTGGTCCAAAAAGAAGCACGGTCTTCTGCTCCGGTGATTGCCAGACGAGCACAAAAACTCACGGGAACTAGTTTCGGTCGATTCCGGGGGGTTCTTTAGCTGAGGTCGGAGGTTGGAGTGGGGGAACCGGGTGGGGGAATCCAGGCCAGGCACCGCTGTTCCACCTTCTTGACCCTCTCGGGCCTGTAACGAGACCGTAACGGCTGAAGGTTTCCCTTGCGGAATCGGGCTCGATGTGCCATTTATTTCGGACGTAAATTTTCTTAGGTACTCCTAAAAAACATAAAACTCACCGCCACCCTCCCCCCCGGGAACGGTCTGTACTTGGCTCGTGAGCGCACCCTGTCCCCCATCAGGAGCGTCGTAATGCGCCGTTTGTCCATTGTACTTCTAGGATTCTTCTTTCTCCTCGGATGCGTAGAGGAGCGGGAACCCTCCCCAGTCGGGGTCGACGCCAACAGCGGAGTCCCCGGCATCACTTCCCTCGAAATCTTCGACGGGACCTCTACCAGCCCTGGCGCCAACCCGCACTTTTTCTTCCTTCCTCCTGTGGCGGAACAGACACCGGCTTTTGAGGGGATCGCCGATCAATCCCTGGAACCGGCGGTGACGATCTGCCCGTTCGGCCTCTGGGACACCGGAGGAGAATCGTGCAGCGCTCCCTTGGCGGTGTTTTCCTCGGACCCCAGCGCCCCCGGGCCCACCGTATCAGCCGGGACCGACGACTACAGTGTGGTTTGGAGGACCAACGAGTTTCCAGCAACACAGGGCCAGGTGTACCGGATCGCTGTCAGCATCGGAGGAGAGACGGCCACTCGGTTCTTGGGGTGGGTGGACGTGAAGGCATACGACCAGCAGACGTACAACAGCTTCACCCACACGGACCCGGAAGGGTTCGTGGCCATCTCCGACAATGGGAACCTGAACATCAAGTTCCGTATCGAAGATGGAGCCCCGGAGTACGAGTTCTGCGATCCCGACAGTGTCGAAGACTGTGACGTGGAACTCTTCACCTACGGCGAGGAAGGGTGCCTGAGGGTGTTCGACAACCCTGGCGAAGGTGGGGAGGTACTGGGGTCCCAGGCGTGTGTCCCGGCCAACGCGGCCATGGTCGACGGAGCACCCGTGGAGGGGGTTTATGCGACCATCCTCACCCTGGAGAAGGAGGAGGTCTTCCAGGGCGGATCCGTTCCGACATCACTGCAGGTTCGGTTCTTCTCGGACGTAGAGTTCTTCCCGCCGAACCTCGAGTTCGATACGGACAGCGAGGGCGTCGGGGTTGTGATCTGCCAGGTAGCGGTGACGTCAGAGCCGGGGTACATCCCCGAGGACCTTCACCCTCAGCTCCGCCCCTTTATCGTCTACGCCGACGGCACGACCGTGCTTCCTGAAAACTACTCCTTCGGCGCACCTGAGTGTGAAGGGTTCGGCACCCACACCGAGCCGCTTGCAGCCGGCCACGGGGACGGGAACACCCTCCTTGGGCGATTCGCCACGAGCCTATCGAAGGTCTCTTCCTTCTTCCTGCCAACCCCCCTCGTCGCCCGGCGGTTACACGGTGGGTTGAATACGACCGTCTATCGATCCTCCGGTGACGACTCGCCTGGGGGCGGCGAGGCGGTCTCCACCTTCCTCCTGGGTGAGGAGGAGGTGGTCGTGGAGTTCGGTGCCATCCTGAATGTGGATCCGCTGAACAGCACTGCTTTTCCCCCGGCAACAGGTCAGGTGGGCTTCGCGTCCTCCTTCACCATCAATGCCCTGAACGCCCAGGGTCTCCCCTACCCCTTCGAGGTTCCGGTAACGGTTGATGTGCTTTCGGGTACCGACGCCGTCGAGGGAGCCGTCACCTATGATGGGGACGGGGTCTATACCGCCACCTATACCCCCACCACCGTCGGAACCGACGTCATCACCATCACCATCGACGGAGAGGAGATGGCGGGAAGCCCCTACTCGTCCAACATCGCTCCGCGGAATGTCGATCCGGCAGGTAGCAGCTTCGAGATCTCCGATAGCGAGGCGGGCTTGACCACGACGGTCACCATTCTGGTGGTGGACACCAAGGGGGATCCCTATGTCTACGGCGCGGACTTCCCCATCGATGTTCAGATCGCGGTGACGGGAGCCAACACCGCTACCGCCACCGCCACCGACCCGGATGGAGACGGGTACTATGTGGCCACCTACGACCCGGTGACCTATGGCGTCGATGAAATCACGGCCACCATCGGGGGAGTGGTGACAGGCGACGGGACAAAAACCGTCACAACGGCCCCTCGGCCCGTGGACCCGGCGGCCAGCCTCGCGACCCTCCTGAGTACAGGGGATGTGGCCTCGGGAGGTCAGGTGGACGCTCCAACCAACATCTCCATCGTGGTGGTGAACGATGCCGGTGAAAGCTACGACTACGGGAGCATCCGGCCCATCGATGTTCAGGTGTCCGTTGCGGGTGCCACCACGGTAGCCTCTTTCCCGGCCACCGACGCGGGGAACGGGACGTACGAGGCGGCCTACACACCCCTGGAGGTGGGAACCGACTTCGTTACCATCCTCATTGACGGCCAAGCCATCGGCGGGAGCCCCTACGAGTCGGCCATCGCTCCCCGCACCGTGGACGCCAGCGCCAGCACCGTGGAGGTCTCTCCCTCTGTGGACGGCTCACCCACTACGGTCACCGTAACGGTGAAAGACTCGGACGGGGCGCTTTACATCTACGGCGAAGACTTCCCCATCGATGTGGAGGTCGTAGTCACCGGTTCCAACGGAGCCAGCGTCGTAGCCGAGGACCCGGATGGAGACGGGATCTATGTGGCCAGCTATACCCCCGAAGCGTACGGGGACGACGAGATCACCGTGACCATCAATGGCACGCCCACAGGGGACAGCCCCATCAGTATCACCACCCTGCCCCGCCCCGTGGACCCCAGCCAGAGCTCAGCGACCCTCCTGAGCGCGGCACCTGAGGTCGCCCCGGGAGACGGGAAGGTCGATGCCCAGACGGACATCACCGTTGATGTCAGGAACACGGCGGGAGATCCCTACGACTACGCGGCTGGCTACCCGGACGACCGGACCATCGACGTTCAGGTGGTGGTCTCCGGAGCCAACACGGTGGCCTCCTTCCCAGCCACCGACAACGGCGATGGCACTTATTTGGCCGCATACACCCCCACAGCGGCGGGAACGGACAATGTGGCCATCACCATCGACGGCACGCCCATAAGTGGGAGCCCGTATACCTCGGAGGTGGCCCCACTCAGGGGAGACCTGACCGTCACCATCGACATCACAGGCCCGGGAATCGCGCCTGAGGATGGGCTCCCGGTGAACCTCTACTCGGGTATCGATCTGGTGGGTACCGCCGTCACCGACGGTTCCGGCGTGGCCACCTTCAGCGACGTCCTCTTCGGGTCCTACACGGTGCACCTTCCCAAGAGGGACTTCGACGCCGACTTCACCACCATGACGAAGGTGGTGGATCACCAGTCAACGCCTTCCAACACCACCTTCGAAGCGTTCAGCCAGACGCTGCCTGATGGGGTTTTTGTCTACCGGGTGAAAGAAGACGGAAACGGGAATGCCTTCCAGTACGTCCTGAACAACCGGAGCTGGGTATCGGCGCAAAACCAGGTGAAGGACGATGTGCTCCTCGGAGTCTCGGGGCATCTCGCCACCATTCATACCGAAGGTGAGAACACCTTCGTGGCTGGCCTGGTCGGGGCCGAATGCCCGAACGAAACCAATGAGAATAGGTGCAAATACCAGGGCTGGATCGGCCTGACCGACACCGACTCGGAGGGGAGCTTCCAGTGGGTGACCGGTGAATCCCTCTCCTTCACGAACTGGAAGGTTGGAGAGCCCTCTGGCAAGAACAACGAGGATCACGTCGAGATCAACCTGTTCGGTTTCTGGACGGACGAGAACGGTGCCTCCTCAAACAATGAAGGGTACGTCGTGGAGTGGGAGGTCGTCTGGCCAAACACGCCGCCATTCTAGGAAGAGGATACGTCCCGGCACCGGCATTTGAGGGTTCGGGACGAAGCTAGGAAGGAAATCCAAAGGGAGGGGGCAAACGCCCCCTCCCTTTTTTTCATCCCCCTCCGTCCCGCGGACTCGGCGCGAGATGGCGGAAAGGGGTCCGGAAACCTGGCCCCATACCCGTTTTCTCCGTACCGTATCCTTGAGAGGAGAGGCTCGGGCCGCCGGGTGTTTTTCAGCCATTGGCGTCCACCCTGGTCATCCGACAACGAGGCCCTCCCTCCACCCGACCGCTGCCTGTTTCTTTGTCCTGGAAGGCCAACCAGAATGGCTGTCGATCCCCCTCTCCGAGCCCTCGTCGTCGACGACGACCCTACCTACAGGGTCCTTCTGCAAGCGGTTCTGGGAAAGCGTCGACTCCAAGCGGATTTCGCCGAGGACGCCGACACCGGGCTGAGGCTTTTCGAGGAACACTCCCACGACATCCTGGTGCTGGATAAAAATCTGCCCAAGGTCTCCGGCCTGGTTTTGGCCCGACGGGTCAGAGCCCTCCCAGCTGGCAAGGCCGCGCAGATCCTCCTCATCACGGGTGCCGCAGGGGTGGAGGTCGTCGAGGACGCTCTGGACTCGGGGGTGGATGACTACCTCCAGAAGCCTATCGAGCCCGATGCCCTCAGTATCCGCCTCGCCATCGCCGAACGCCGCGTCAAGGAAGCTCGGGAAGAGGCGCGGAGGGAATCTCTCGAGACTCGAGGTGCCCTGGTGGACCCCCTCACCGGGCTGGCAACCCGGGTGATCCTCCGAGACCGGATTCAGGGAGGACTACACAGGATCCAAAGAGAGGTGGCCTATGGATTTGGCCTCCTCCTCCTGGACCTGGACGCCTTCCATCGGGTCAACGAGACGCTGGGGGAGGAGGTTGGAAACCTCGTTCTGGCCGAGACCGCCCAGCGGATTCAGGACTCCATTCGATCGGTGGATTCCGCGGCGAGGATCACGGCAGATGAGTTCGCTCTGTTCCTGGACGACCTGCAGGATGGAAGCGACGTCACACGGGTGACCAATCGACTCAAGGAACGGTTTTCGGAACCCATGCGGGTGGAGGGGCAAAACCTGTTCGTCGGCGCCAGCATGGGCGTCGCCCTGGGCGGCCCGCAATACAGTGACCCGGAGGAAGTCTTCCGCGACGCCTCGAAGGCTTTGCGGCGTGCCAAGGAGGAAGGCCCCGGGGGAATGCGGATTCACGATCCTGAGGTCCAACAAGAGGCCTCGGCCCGAGTAGAGATGGAGGACCGGATCCGGGAGGGGCTGGAAGAGGAAGAGATGGTCCTCTATTACCAACCCATCCTCTCATTGACCCAAGCGGAGATCTTCGGCGTGGAGGCCCTGATCCGGTGGCCGAAGGCTGAAGGCGAAGTGGTGCCCCTTGCAGAATTCCTTCCGGTAGCCGAACGGTCGAATCTGATTTCCAAGATGGGATGGTGGACTCTGGAGAGGGCCTGCCGACAGATGAAGGATTGGCACCAGAGGTTCCCGACAGATTCTCCACCCGCCGTAATGGTGAACATCCCCGGGCGTCAGTTCTCCGAGGCCGGGCTGGTGCCTTCGGTCCAGAAAATCCTCGACGAGACCGGTTTGGAGGCAGACTTCCTTCACCTCGAGATCTCCGAGTCCTCGGCCATGGCGGATGTGGACCGCTCGGCGGTTACCCTCCAGGCCTTGAAGGATCTCGGCGTTCATCTCCACCTGGACGATTTCGGAACCGGTTTTTCATCCCTCAGCCACATCCACCGATTCCCCATCGATTCCCTGAAGGTGGACCGTTCCTTTTTGGCCGGTCTCTCCGAGAGGCCCGAAAATTCGGCCATCGTCAGAACCATCGTGGACCTGGCTCGCAGCCTCGGACTCCCAGTAGCGGTGGTGGGCATCGAAACAGAGAGCCAGTTCGAGTTCGTTCAGGAGCTGGGATGTGACTTTGGCCAGGGGTGGCTATTCGCCCGAGCCATGGCTCCGCCGGCGGTGGAAACACTCCTCCAGAACCCCGACTCGATCCTCAAGCCCCTGAGGCGTGCCGGGGAGGACAGATCCCGGTCTTAAGTCAGGAGACCCCATGAAGCGCGTCGAGGGCCTTTCAAAGCTCACCGGCCGCGAGTTGTTCGTCGACGACATCCCGGTGGACGGGGTCCTCTGGGGGGCCATCGTCAGGAGTGGGGCTGCCCGAGGGAGGATCCAGGAGGTCCAGTTCGAAGATGGCGTGGACTGGTCCAGCTTTGTGGTGGTGGACCATCGGGACATCCCCGGAAAAAACACCGTCCATCTTATCGAAGACGATCAACCGGCGTTGGCCTCCGACACCATCCGCCATCTCCATGAGCCGGTGGTTCTCCTGGCCCATCCTGACCCCGTGGTCCTCCGGAGGGCGGTGAAGAAGGCGGGCGTCGTAGTCGCACCCGAGGACCCGGTCTTCGACTTCCGAAACCCACCTTCCCCCGGTCAGATCCAGTACGGTGAAGACAACATCTTCAAGCACCTCCACACGGAGCAGGGAGACGTAGAAAAAGCCCTGGCCGAGGCCCCCGTGGTTGTGGAAGGGATCTACGAGACCGGAGCCCAGGAGCATCTGTACCTGGAACCCCAGGGAATGCTGGCGTGGGAAGAAGAAGGCGTGCTGACCGTGATGGGCTCCATGCAGTGCCCTTACTATGTCCTGGACGCCCTCAAGGTGGCTCTGGATCGGGACGCGGACAGCCTGCGGGTTCTCCAGGCCGCCACCGGAGGCGGGTTCGGGGGGAAGGAGGAATACCCGTCCGGCATGGCCATCCACGCCGCCCTCCTCGCCCTGAAGGCCCATCGACCCGTCAAACTCATCTATGACCGTTCGGAAGACATGGCGGTGACCACCAAACGGCACCCGTCGTGGGTCCGACATAGAACGGGAGTGGATCTGGAGGGCCGTCTTCTGGCCCAGGAGGTGGAGTTTCTCTTCGACGGGGGCGCCTATGTGACCCTTTCCCCGGTGGTTCTCAGTCGGGGGCTGATCCACGCAGCCGGCCCCTACCATTGCCCCAACGTCCGCATCGACGGAAAAGCCGTCTTCACCAACTCTCCACCCTTTGGCGCGTTTCGAGGTTTCGGCGCTCCCCAGACACAGTTCGCCGTGGAGCGGCATATGGATCGGATCGCAGCTGAACTGGGGCTGGATCCGGTGGAGCTACGGCGCCGGAACCTGATCCGGGAAGGTCAAACCACGGCCACAGGGCAGAGAATCCAGGATGGCGTCGATCGTGTGGCGGTCATGGACCGGGCCCTGGAAATAGCGGAGTTCCACAAGAGAAGATCGGAGCACCAGGAGTTCAACCGATCCCAGGAGGTCCTGCGCCGGGGCATTGGGCTGGCCACCTTTTTCCACGGAGCCGGATTCACCGGTGGGGGGGAGGTCTATCTGGCCTCCGAGGTCCATGTGGCCGGCCTTCCGGACGGGACCGCGGAGGTCCGGACCTCGAATGTAGAGATGGGTCAGGGTGCGCTGACCGTGTTCACTCAGCTGGCGGCGGAACGCCTCGCCTGCCCCCCTGAGAAGGTCCGAATCGCCCCGCCGGACACCCATCGAGTTCCCAACAGTGGACCCACTGTGGCTTCCAGGACAGCCATGATCGTGGGTCACCTGGTGGAACGAGCCTGCGACGACCTTCTCCGGAGGCTGGAGGCGGAGGCCGACCCCCTCACCACGGAGCCCTCCCAAGCCATCCGGGCCTGGCATAAGGCAAATCCTGGCGGGGAGCTGGTGGGAAAAGCCAGGTACCTGAAACCCCCGGGGGTGGAGTGGGACGAAGAGACGTACCGTGGGGACGCGTATGGGGCCTACGGATGGGGGGCCTACGTCGCCGACATCGAGGTCGACCTCAGGACCTTCCTCATCAGAGTCAGGGACTTCGTGGCCGTCCAGGAGATCGGTCACGTCCTGAACGAAACACTGGCCAGGGGCCAGATCCAGGGGGGTGTGGTCCAGGCTTTGGGGTGGGCCCTCATGGAGGAGTGTCTCTGGCGAAACGGGGCAATGGAGAACGCCGAACTCACCAACTATATCGTTCCCACCTTCAGTGACGTCCCCCCGATCCGGGTCGACTTCCTCCAGGTCCCCTATCCCCACGGAGCCCAAGGAGCCAAGGGGATCGGTGAGCTCCCCTTCGACGGGGTGGCTCCAGCGGTGGCCAACGCACTTGCCAATGCGGTCGGCGCCGACCCCACCACGGTCCCTCTGACTCCAGAACGGATCATGAAGATGGTCCTGGAGGACTGATGGAGATCTCCTTCGTCCTGAATGGTTCCCATCGGGATGTCTCCATCGGGCCCGCCGAGCGCCTCCTGGACACGCTCCGCCGTGGACTGGGCCTCACCGGCACCAAGGAGGGGTGCGGTGAGGGCGAGTGCGGCGCCTGCACGGTCCTTCTGGATGGGCTTCCGGTGAACTCCTGCCTCATCCCCACCTACCAGTGTCGGGACCGGGTCATCGAAACGGTGGAGTCGGTGTCGGTAGAGGAACTCGATTCCCTCCATTCCAGCGGGGCTACCCAATGCGGGGCCTGCACGCCGGGTGTGGTGATGACGGCACTCTGGGTGGTCCGGAATTCCGAAGCGTTGGAGGGGTTTCCTCTTCGGGAGCTCCTGGCCGGGAATCTCTGCCGGTGCACTGGTTACGATGGAATCATCGACGGCCTCCAGGCTTGGCTCCGAGAAGCCAGGGTACGGGACCGTGCCGCCG
>CBDUAX010000149.1:0-9303 GCA_965365235.1 uncultured bacterium | reverse complement strand
AAAGATCGAGATCTTGGCGTTCGGTGGCCGGCTTCAAATCACCGGATACGGGAACCGGAATGAGATCGAGGCATCGGCGGTTGGCCAAAGCCCTGGCTCAGGACCAAACGACCCGACACCAGATCGAAACGATTTCGGATGGGACGCCCAAGCCGTTGGGGCCACCTGGGAACGGGCCGGAAGAAAGGGGACGGTCCGCGTCAGGGGTTGGTACACCTCGACGGATGCCGGATCCAGGTGGAATGGACAAGACGGGCTCCCGACCCGACTGAACGCCAGCAGGGAGGATCTTGGATTCGCCATCGAAGGGGAGGGTGAGTTCCTGGGCGGCCGAATCCTCTCAGGTCTCCGGTTCGAGGAAAGCCATACACCGTATCGGACTACCATCGGTGAGGATCGGGCCCTGGCCGTCTCAATTGGGGCCCGGACCCGAGTCGCATCACCATTCTTCAAATATTCTCGAGACTTCGGCAGGGGGTTCCGTACGGATATCGGTGCAGGGTTCCCCACCCTCAACGGGGGGGTCCGAATGGCCCCCAGAGCCTTATTGGGTTGGGCTCCCAACGAGTTCTTGAGCTTATCCGGGGGGTACGCTCGCCTCTTTCAGTTCGCCCAATCCCTCCGAAACTCCGAATCTGTGGTCGGCAACATTTTCCCGGCGGACTTGTTCCTGGGCGCCGGCGCAGATGGAGTTCCCGTCTCCAGCGCCCACCAGGGCACCCTCTCCCTCGACCTTCGCCCGGTCCCTGGGAGCCACCTCGCCGTCCGGGGATATGTGAAAGCCTCGGACGATCTTCTCCTGGTAGCTCCCCTCGAGAGCGAGCCGTTCTCCACCGGGGAGTTCTCGGTGGGCTCTGGAACCACGAGTGGCGTCTCCCTGGAGGGTGGGCTTACCGGGCCTCGGGCGGGGTTGCTGTTCAGTTACGGCTGGCAGAAGGTTCGGCTCAAACATTCGGACGAAAGCTATGTGCCGGCTTGGGGCGCCGCCCACTCCCTGGAAACCGGCGCCATCTTCTTTCCGACTTCGACATCCTCGGTCCGGGTGGGCATCACTGGAGTGATGGGGCGGAAGACCACCGCGGTGGACGGGGTCCTGGAGTGGGAGTCCTGTAACCTGTTGGATCGAGGGTGCGAGTTCGGCGGCAGCCCTGGTCTGGGAGACAATCCCCGGGGTGGAACCGACCTTCCAGCCTACTTCCGGTTGGACCTTGGGGCCCAGAGGCATTGGCATCTTCGGATTGCCGGGCGCGATGCCTTGTGGTCCCTCTTCGGGAGTCTCACCAACCTTTTTGGTCGGAAGAACCTCCTCACCTTCGCCACGGATCTCGCCACCGGGGAGCGGATCGCTGTCGAGATGCGTCCGCTGGCACCTCTGGTTCTTGGATTGGATTGGCGGTTCTGACCGCCTCGAACCGGAGGGGGTATGGCGAACCTCGCCGACAGCTTGGGAGCTTGTCACAAGCAAGCTTGCTCGGTTGTTCCTCTTACGGGAGGCCATGTCCACCGGCCATCCAGAAATCCACCCTCAGCCTCGGGGCGCAGGGTGGTATCATTGGACCCCCTGAGGAAGGAGTCTGACAATGGCCAGCATTCAAAGGCGATCCGGGATAGAATTACTGAGCCGCATGGGTTTGATCCTCACCCTCGGTCTGGGTCGGCTACTCCTCTTCTCTGGAGAGCTTGGGGCTCAAGAAGACTTTGACCGCCTCCGGGATCGGGGGCCCGGAATTCCCACGTCAATGTTTGGTACCTACGTGGATGCCGGGGAATTCCTCATCTACCCTTTCTTCGAGTACTACAAAGACAAGAACGCTGAATACAGCCCTAACGAACTCGGATACGGTCTCGACCAGGATTTTCGGGGGGAGTACGAGGCGTATGAAGGCTTGATATTCCTGGCGTACGGATTCACCGATCGACTGGCAGTGGAGTTCGAGGCAGCCGTGATTTCAGCCCGGCAAGACAAGTCTCCCGATGACCCCACAGATATGCCATCGAAGCTGGAACAGTCGGGTCTCGGAGACGTGGAGGGGCAGATACGATGGCGGTGGGCCAAAGAAACGGAGACCCGTCCAGGAATATTCTCCTACTTTGAAACCGTGCTCCCCGCCCAAAAAGAAAAGAAACTGATCGGGACCCCCGACTTCGAGTTCAAGCTTGGGACCGGGTTCGTTCGGGCTTTCAGCTTCGGGACCATGACCGCCAGAATCGCTATGGAATACGACAAGGCGGAGGGGACCGGGGAACTCGGTGAATATGCAGTGGAATACCTCCGAAGGCTGTCTCCCGTTTGGAGGGTTTTCGGGGCCATCGAAGGGAGCCAGGACGAGGTGGAGTTCATCACCGAAGCCCAGTGGTTCCTTCGACCCAACGTCTTCCTGAAGTTGAACAATGCCTTCGGAGTCACCTCCAAGGGGACCGGATGGGCCCCGGAGATCGGCCTCATGATGTCCTTCAAATGAGCCGTCCGGCCTTACCCGGAATCCAGCGGATTCTGATTCGGAAAGGCCCCGAGGCCCTGCACCCCAAGGCCTCCTCCTTCTCGAAGGAGTTGGGGATGCTCTTCGAGGCCGAATTCCCCAGGCTCTTTCGGTTTCTGGATCGGCTTTCCGGTGATCCAGAGATGGCTGCAGATACCGCCCAGGAAGCCTTCGTGAAACTTTATGGGCGGGGGGCCATGCCCGACTCACCACAAGCCTGGCTCTTCACCGTGGCCCTGAACCTCTTCAGAAACGCTCGTGCCACCCGCTCCCGTCGACGGGAGCTCCTTTCAGGTCCCAGAGGGCGGGTCACCTACTCCGATCCTCTGCCGCAACCGGACGAAGGGTTCGAGTCCCCGCGGGTCAAGGATCGGGTTCGACGCACCCTGGACAAGCTCCCGGATCGGGAACGGGACCTCCTCCTTCTTCGGGCGGAGGGCCTGAGCTATCGGGAATTGGCTGAAACGCTCCAACTGAACGAATCCTCCGTCGGAACCCTCTTGGCCAGGGCGAAGAGGGCATTCCGAGACGCTTACGAAGGTGAATCTGATGCACCTTGATGAGAATCGGATCCAACGGTTGCTCCACGGAGAGATGGCCTCCGAGGAGCTCGGACCGACAACGGACCACCTGGCCTCTTGCCCTGCCTGTGCCGCCGTCCTGGAGGACGCGCGAAGGGAGGAGGAGGAGCTTTTCGGCCTTCTGAAACAACTGGACCACCCCATTCCCTCCCTGGCCTCGGGCAAGGTACTCAAGCCCAAAAGGCAGACAGGACCACGACGCCTGCGCTGGGCCGCCGGAATCATCGGCGTTTTGGGAATTTCCACCGCGGCCTATGCAGCCCCGGGGTCGCCCGTTCCCGGGTGGATCCAACGGCTGACCGGGCGTTGGCCCTCTGAACCCACCGCCGTCCCCAGCCCCATCTCACCTGCCGGCCCTTCGGGAATCAGGGTTTCGCCCGGTGCCGAGCTAGTCGTGGTCTTCAGCCCAGCGGCGAGAACGGGAAGCGTCCGCATCACGATTGAACCGATAGACGACGTGGTCGTAGAAGCCAGGGCCGGTAACCCCACCTTCACAACCGATCTGACCCGCCTTCTGGTGGAGCCTGGTGGGGCTGCAGGGGAGTTCCTGGTCCGTATCCCGAACTCCGCACCGCGCGTGGAGGTCCGCCATGGCGACCAACTACTCTTCGCCAAGGTTGGACCGTCCGTCACTGCCGATGTGCCTATGGATGACCAGGGGGTTTACACTCTTCCGTTGGGCGGATAGGAGTCCGTGGAAAAAGGGTACGGAGGGCGAGGCCGAAGACTGGCCCGGGGTTGTGGCAATGGATTGGTCGGTAACCATGCCCTTGGGTCCCCCACCGGATGCCTTCAGACCGAGGAGCGAAAATCCCCGGCGATTCTCGAAAACCCAGAACGCCAGATCTTCCTGGGACCCTGACCTCAGCCTCCGGGGGCCCCCAGAGGGCTATCGGGACATCCCTCCCGAACCACATTGTAAGTTACGCTGGTCACCTTCCATCCCTCGGCCATTTTCAGAAAGGCGAGAACATCCACCCCGCAGTGGCTGAAAACGCCATCCGAGTGAAAATCGTACGGGGCCCAAACCATTCCGATACGGCCGGTGACCTCCACTGTGGGTTCCCAGATCCGCTCCAGGAAGTCAGGCCCACCATCAGCCAGTCCCCCCAGAAACTCTTCCCGTGTCCGAATTCCATAGGCCGGACCTTCTTCGCCTTCTCTGATGCTGAAAAGCGCAGCATGAGGGGCCAGGAGTTGGTTCAGCCCGGCTGTATCTCTTACGGACAGAGCCTCCATGAAGTCAAATGCAAGCTGGGTGACCTCGGCTCTGTCCGCAGCTGAGGTGTTGCTGGCATCCGCAACTCTGGCAGTGTCTTCAGGCAATCCATCGGCGTCCGGCCCGGAGCAGGCCGTGAAGAAAGCCGCAAAGCAGAGAAACAGGGAGCCGGGAAGGGCCCCGTAGGCAGGCCGTCGGTTCATCGAGTGTCCTTTCTTTCCCAGGAGAAAGTGGAAGCTGGAATGGGTGCGGCCCTCGAAGCAAGAGGAGGGGGTCGACGGGATCGAGAGGGTGCAGGGAGACAAGAAGGGCGGGCCCTGAAGGCCCGCCCGCGAGGTGAAGCTTCGGGGAAGGTACCGTAATGGGGGTTTAGGACCTTGTCTTCGCCTCAGCCCGAGCCCGTCTCCAGACGGTCGTCCAGAGCTCGGAGATAGTCCCGAACGATCCTGCCAGACCTGCCGAAATCGATGTCCGAGTCTTCGGACACCGCCTCCGCATTGGCGTCCACACGAACCCGACCGTCCTCCATGGTCCGAACCACCACCAGGAGCTGATGGCCCTTCAGGTCCCAGATGCTCCAACCGGCCCGGGCCCGAATTCTGCCATGCTCCTCTTCGGTCTCTACCAGGGCCAGCCCGATATCGTCAACTGAAGCCAGGGCCGCCATCCATACCTGGTCGGTATCGGCTCGGTAGGCCCGGGATCGCTCCTCCTCCGGGAGATGGTACGTGGTGGCACAACCCACCAGGAGAAGAGCCAGGGCAGCCAGGATGCTCTTCTTCATGATCCCCTCCATCGAATGATTACCTTCAAGTGGAAGACTGAAAGGCAACCCCCGTACCAGGAGGAGGGAATTCCGATTCGCCCCCAACCACAAGGGTTTTCCGCCTCTCTCACACCCGACCCACCGGCTATCCGGTCCCCCACCAGTGACACCGGGCGTCCTTCGAGGGGGACAGTTGATTCCCTCTGAAGGAGCAGTCCATCCACCTCCCTCTTCAACGAAGGTCTGCCGTGGAGAGTCCCCTTTCTGACGAGTGATAGCAGCCTGCTGTGGGGTGGAGGGGGACCCGGATCAGAGGGGCCCTGGCTCCCCATTTCCGGTTCGCCTATTCTCACGACACTCAAAAAACCCTAGACAGGAAGCGCGGAGATGAGAATCTGCGGTTCGAGACTCTTTTGGGGGCCTTTGGCTCTGCTGGCGATTTCCCTGGCCTTGCCGGGAACCGTCACTGGCCAGGCGGCCTCCTACCTGAACCACGATGGGCTTACCCGAGAGTTGCAGTCTCTGGCAAACGGCTCCAATGCTGTGCGCCTGGAATCCCTCGGAATGACGCGGGAGGGCCGGGACATCTGGATGCTGGAGGTGGGGAATCCCTCCGGGACGCCCATGGCCGACAGGCCGGCGGTTCTGGTGGTGGCCAATCTGGAGGGGGACCACCTGGTGGGCAGCCACCTGGCCTTGGAGATGGTTCGCTACCTGACGGCGAACTCCGGCGATGAGGCCGTCCGGACCCTCCTGGCAAACCAAGCCATCTACCTCTTCCCCCGACTCAATCCGGACGGCGCCGAGGCCATGTTCGCCCGGGTGAAATGGGATCGAAAGGTCAACGCCTTCCCCTATGATGACGACAACGACGGCAGGATAGACGAGGATGGTCCGGAAGACCTGAACGGTGACGGCTACATCACCGTCATGCGGGTGGCGGACCCTTCGGGCCCATATATGATCGATCCGGCCGAACCCCGTCTCCTGAAGGAAGCCGACGCGTCGAAGGGCGAGACCGGAGGCTACACCCTCTACTGGGAGGGTGTCGACTCCGACAATGACGGCTTCTACAACGAAGACGGCCCCGGCGGCGTGGACTTGAACCGTAACTTCCAGCACGCCTACCCCTATTGGCAGGCCGGATCGGGCCTCCACATGGTGAGCGAGCCCGAAACCCGGGCCCTCCTGGACTTCGTCCTGGCCCATGGGAACATCGGTGCGATTCTCACCTTCGGTCACACCGACAACCTGGTCACCCCTCCCGACAGCCGGGGCGGCCTGGCCAGCCCCACGGTTCTGAACCTCCCCACCTTCGCTGAGGCCGCCAACGCCGACGTATTCGAGGTCGGGGTCTTCGCTGGGGGTGGCGGCGGTGGCTTCGGTCGAGGTGGCGGCGGCTTTGGAGGCTTCGGTGGAGGGGGCGGATATCTCCGTGGAGCCCAACCCGGCCGGGACAATGATCCAGACTCAGGTACCCGTCCCGCCACGACCTTCAACACCCGGGACGTGGTCTACCTCAGCGCCGTATCCGAAGCGTACAAAGAGATCACCGGAATCGAGAGTGTCCCCACGCACCGGACCCCAGAAGGGGCCTTCTTCCAGTACGGCTACTTCCACTTCGGCGTGCCTTCCTTCAGCACCGCCGGTTGGAGTCTTCCGGAGGTCGAGGGAGAGGGAGATCCTCCGGCCCGAGGGGGGGCCAGTGCCCAGGCTGAGACGCCGCCACCGGCCCGGGGCGCCGCCGGTGGGGGCCGGACGGCCCCGGCAGGAATGGCCGGCCGAATGGCTGCCGGCGGGGGGATGGCCGCCATGCAATCCAGGGGGGCCACCGGGTCCGGGGCCGACGCCAAGGTCCTGAAGGCTCTCGAGGGCGCTGGAATCCAGGCCTTCGTGGATTGGAGCCCCTTCAACCACACCACTCTGGGGGAAGTGGAAATCGGTGGCTTCCTGCCCTACGCCTGGTCGAACCCACCCGCAGACCAGTTGGCCGAATTGGGTGCCAGGCACGGAGAGTTCTTGGTGAAGCTGGCCGGGATGCTTCCACGGGTGACCATCGTGGAAACCGAGGTGGAAGCCCACGGCGGAGGGGTGTTCACGGTAACAGCGGAGGTGGAGAACTCAGGGTTCTTCCCCACCACCCTCCAGCACGGTACCACAAGCCGGGCAGTCCAGGCGACCATGGTTCAGATCCAGGTTGATCCTGACGAAATCCTCACTGGTGCCGCCAAGTCCAGTCTGATCAGGCGGCTGGATGGCTCAGGGAGCCGAGAGAGCTTCACCTGGGTCATCAATGGCCGGGAGGGGGCTCAGGTCGAGATCAAGGTACGGGCCCAGAAGGGTGGGACCGACACCGCAACCGTTACCCTCAGGTGAGGAGGCCTACCATGAGAATCGTACCTACTCTGGCGGCCGTATCCCTCGCTGCCTTCGTCTTCGCGGCTCTGCCGATTCTTGGCGGACCCAATCTCCAGCATAGCTCCATAGCTGCCCAGCAGAGCGGCTCTGATCCGGAATACACCCTCACCTTCGCCTGGGATCGTTGGCTGGATCACGACGAGATGGGCGAACGGATGCAACTCATGGCCCGCACCTGGCCCAAGTTCCTGACCCTCTCATCCATGGGGGACAGCTACGGCGGCCGGGAGCTCTGGGTCATGACCATCAACAATCCCGACACCGGCCCCGAATCCAGCAAAGCCGGGATGTTCATCGAAGCGAACGTTCACGGAAACGAGATCCAGGGGGGGGAGATCTGCCTCTACACCATCTGGTATCTCATGGAGTACTACGGCCGGAATGAGGAGATCACCCGCCTTGTGGACGAGAAGGTTTTCTACATCGCCCCCACGGTGAACCCCGATGGCCGGGACTACTTCCTGGACCACACGGGATCTGGGGCTCGGACGGGCCACGTGCCCGTGGACTCCGACGGGGATGGCCTCTTCGACGAGGATGGTCCGGACGACCTGAACGGAAACGGATTGATCGAACAGATCCGGAAGTACGTTCCCGGGGAAGGCACCCACAAGCTGAACGAGCACGATCCCCGGATCATGGAAACGGTGGCGCCCTGGGAAAAGGGCGACTGGGTGATGCTGGGCTCGGAGGGGCTGGACAACGACGGCGATGGCCGGGTGAACGAGGATCCTCCGGGGGGTTACGACCCCAACCGGAACTACGGGTCCGACTGGCAGCCCAACTACATCCAGGGCGGGTCCATGGACTATCCCTTCCGGCTCCCGGAATCTCGGGCCACCCAGGACTTCCTTGCGGCCCACCCGAACATCGCCGGGATGCAGTCCTATCATAATTCCGGAGGAATGATACTCCGCCCACCGGGATCCGCCTGGTACGGCGATTACCCCCGGTCCGACATCCAGGTCTATGACGAGATGGGGGAGTGGGGGGAGCGGATCCTGCCCTGGTACAACTACCTCGTCATCTGGCAGGGCCTCTATACCGTGCACGGTGGGTCCATCGACTGGACAAACGATGGCCACGGGATCATCTCCTTCTCCAACGAGCTCTGGAACGGCGGGAAATACTACCAGAGTCCCCTCCTCACCGAGCAGGGAAGCAACCCTCGATCACCCATCGAAGGGCAGCAGGGGCGGTACTTCTTCGATGACTTCCTTCAGTTCGGAGAGGACTATGTAGAGTGGGAGGCCTTCGACCATCCCCTCTACGGTGAGGTGGAGATGGGCGGCTGGAAGAAATACTTCGGGCGCATCAACCCCCGCTTCATGAGCATGGAAACATTCCATCGCAACATGGCCTTCACCCTGTACCACGCCGACATGATGCCCATCATGGAGATGGGTGGTACACGGGTGGAGAGTATGGGCGGGGGCATGTACAAGGTACAGGTGGACATCACCAACAAGCGCCTGATCCCCAGCATCACGGCAAAGGGAATGCAGAACCGGGTGGTCCGGCCCGACCTCCTGACCGTGGACGGGGACGTGGAGATCGTGGCCGCCGGTTGGGTGGCGGACAGGAACCGGCCGGGACCGACCCAAATCATCGATCAGCACGATCTGAAGCGGATCTTGATTCGGAGCGGTCATCCCGGACGTACCACCAAGACCATCGAGTACCTGGTGCGGGGCTCCGGCTCCTTCGAGGTGACCTACTCCTCGGTGAAGGGTGGAACGGCCAGCACCACCGTCCGACTGAGGTAGTCGGCGGAATTTCCGCGAAATACCAGATCGGCCAGCCGGGTCGGGGGGCAAACCCCCGGCCCGGTTCTTTACT
>CBDUAX010000148.1:0-9357 GCA_965365235.1 uncultured bacterium | reverse complement strand
CCTCTTCACTGGCCCTGAAGAGGGATCGCGATGTAGCCCCAACTCCCAACGATGGTCTCTTCGCCCCTAGCGAATCTCGGGCGGCTGGGGCAGGCTACAAGTCGGTGCTCCGGAGAGGAGAGCGGCCAATCCGCAGGATGGGGGTTGGAGGACTGCGGTACCGGAAACGCCGCTGGCTTCCGCCGTCAGCTCCCCTGGGGAAGTGTCACAGCCGCAAACGTCATTGACCACGGCGCTCGTCGCCCTGGTTCCGGAAGGCGGGCTCGTCACATCGAAACAGGATTCGTCCGAACTCCAGCTGAACTCTACCCCGCTGATCCGAGTCCCCATGGCGTCGTAGGCCCGTCCGGTGAAGGTTCGGGGTCCACACCCCTCCGGGCAAAGGAAGGTCCAGCTCCCCGGTGTGATCTCGATGGACTCTACCCTCTGGGTCACGAAGACCGCCGCGATCCCCGTTACCCCTCGGACCGTCGCTTCCAGGACCGTGCTCCCATTTCCGACCGAGACAGCAAGTCCCGTTTCGTCCACGGTCACGACCCCTTCATTCGCGCTTCCCCAGGTGAAATCTGTGAGTGGGAGCGGGTTCCCGAACTCGTCCACTGCCTGAGCGGTGAACTGCCGGGTTTCGCCGACAGAACGGAAAGTGAAGGGATTGGGGGACACCACGACCCGGTCGACCTCCGGCAGGACCACCAACGTCGCTGAGCCCACGGTGCCCGGAGTGGGTGCGGCCGGCACTGTAGTGGAAATCCCCAGGGCGCTCGACGCGGCCTCCGCGAGGATGGTTGCGGTACCGAAGGCGATCCCAACGGCCTGACCCGACTCATCTACCGTGGCCAGTTCGGGGTTGGGAGTAGACCAGAAAAAATCCATCCCTTCGATGGGGTTCCCGTTGGCATCCAGGGCCACCGCCTCGAAGGAGGCTGGGCCACCGATGAGGACCACGACTTCTTCCGGAGTCACGTCGACGGCGGCCACCACCTGCCGGACCGTGACCGTGGCCGAGCCCGAAACACTCGGATCCAAGGAGGAGACGGCAGTCACCACGGTCGTTCCCCGACCTCTGGACCTGAAGATGCCGCCGCCAAGGTGCTGCAAGACCGCGGGGTCGGCGGAGGTCCACGTCACCTCCTGTTCACCGACCGGATCCCCTCTGGGGTCCAGAACGACGGCACCGAAGGTTACCTCCTCGTCCAGAGCGTCCAGAAGCACCTCGGCTGGGGTCAGGAGGAC
Organism: uncultured bacterium; assembly: GCA_965365235.1. GTDB lineage: Bacteria > Gemmatimonadota > Gemmatimonadetes > Longimicrobiales > Gaopeijiaceae > CBDUAX01. The sequence continues at coordinate 8,124 of CBDUAX010000148.1, read as the reverse complement.
TGACGCCGGCCGGGCCAGAACCCTGACATCCAAGGTATCTGCGAATGCGCCGGCTGTGGCGACAATTCGAGCTTGCCCCGGGACGACACTCCGAACCAGCCCCTCGCCGGAGACGGTGGCCACACCCGGATTCAGCGAGCGCCAGAAGATGGTGGGGGGTGTCTGGGGCATCGAAGTGTTGACCGTCACACTCACTTCAGTTTCCGACCCCTCACGGAGAACCAGGTCAGGAAGGTCGAAGCTCAATCCGGTTACCGAGAGGTTGGCCAGAGGCCCCTTCACCAGGTCGATGTCCGAAACCTCGGTGGGTTGCCCTACCTGAAGGGTGAGGGAACCGGTCCGTCCGCTCCACTCCACCAACTGAGATCCCGTGCCCAGACTTATGAGTTCTACCGAGAGGGTTACCGAAACCGTCGTTGCCTCTGCGAGCAGGATCGAGAAGTCCAGGGTCCACTGACTGGCACCGGAATCGACCGTGAAAGATGTGCTTCCCAGGACCGTTCCGCCCGGGACTTCTTGGGCGGTAAGGCGGATTCGCTCGATGGGTCTGACCTGGTCCGGGGCAAGGTCCGGAAGCAGCCCCTTGGCCAGGGTCAGGGTCAGCTGTGATTCTCCCCTCGGGCCTTCCGGGGCTGTTCCGTCGGTGCAGGTGCCGACCAAAAGTGTACCCGTCAGGACCAGGATCGACGCAACAACTCGGGCTCGAGGAACGCGCACGCTCGGGTACATACCAGGACCATTTCTTCTTAAAAAGGGGCTTTTCGGCGAGGAACCGCCCTTACCAAACGTAGATCGAACCTATAATCTGCATCCACTCCACCGTGTTCCGCAAAGGTCTCGTACTGCCCTAGACCGGTTCGGCCAGCGTGGTTTTCCTGCCCGTGGCCCCCTTTGGGGCTCGTGGAAGACCTCTCGGTGTAGAAGGAACGACTATGAACCGTTGGAACCTGGATTAGATTCCCCTGGCCATGGATACTGAGACGACTCGCACCTCCCCGACCCCCCGCCCGGTTGCCACGATTCGGGGCCTGCCTCGCCCCCTGGCCAGGGCGATGGAGCGGTACGCCGAACGGCTGGATGTGGACCAGGTCAAAGACGCCTACAACCTGGCAGTTGAGGCCCACGCAGGACAGACGCGGGCCTCCGGGGAGGCCTACGTCTCACATGTGGTCGAGGTGGCTACCCTATTGGCCCAATTCAAGCTCGATACTGCTTCATTGGTGGCGGCTTTGGTCCACGACGTCGTTGAGGACACTCCGATTTCGCTGACGGAGATCGAGGAGCGATTCGGCTTCGAGGTCGGCCAGATTGTGGACGGTGTGACGAAGATCGGGCGCGTGGAATTCCGTTCTCACACCGAGCAACAGGTGGAGAACTATCGGAAGCTGCTCCTCTCCATGGCTCAGGATGCTCGGGTCATCCTCATCAAGCTGGCCGACCGCCTGCACAACATGCGTACCCTGGAGCACCTCGGCCCGGACAAGCGGAAAAGGATCGCCCTGGAGACGCGGGAAATCTACGCCCCGCTGGCGCACAGGCTCGGAATGGCGGCCCTGAAATGGGAGTTGGAGGACCTCGCTTTCAAGTTTCTGGAACCCGAGGTCTATGAGGATCTCACCCGGAATATTCAACAAAGCCGCAAGGAACGGGAACGCCAGATTCTCGAGATGCAGCGCCCGCTGATTGAGGAGTTGAAAGCGGCGGGAGTGCCGGCCAAGGTCACGGGACGTCCGAAGCACCTCTTCTCCATTTTCAGGAAGATGCGGGCCAGGGGGAAGCCGTTCGAGGAGATCTACGACCTCATGGCCATGCGGGTGATCACGGACTCCCTCCCCAATTGCTATCACGCGTTGGGAGTGATCCACGCGAGGTGGACGCCCATCGCCGAGCGGTTCCACGACTACCTCGCGACCCCCAAGACGAACATGTACCGGTCTCTTCACACTACCGTGGTGGGGCCCGGGGGACGAAGGTACGAGATCCAGATCCGCACCGAGGAGATGCATCGAACGGCGCACTGGCGGTACAAGGAATCCGTTCAAGGGCAGGCTCGAGGAGACGACGAAGTCGACGAGGCCTTGAACTGGTTCCGTCAGGTCCTGGAGTGGCAACAGGACGCAAGTGAACCGGAAGAATTTATGGAATTCCTCCGGATGGATCTGTTCCAGGGGGAGATCTTTGTTTTCACACCCAAGGGGGACGTAAAACAGCTCCCCATTGGCGCGACCCCCATCGACTTCGCTTTTGCGGTCCACACGGAAGTTGGGCTCCACTGTGCCGGCGCGAAGGTGAACGGGCGAATCGCTCCCCTCTCCAGGAAGCTCCGAAACGGGGACACCGTCGAGGTAATGACCTCTGCGAAACAACAGCCCAACCGGGACTGGCTGGCTTTCGTAAAGACCTCCCGTGCGAGGCAGAGGATCCGACAATGGATCCGAAAGGAAGAGTTTGATTCGGCGGTGGCTCTCGGCCGGGAGATCCTCGACCGAGCCGTAAGGAAGAGCCGACGGGAGCGGGTGGGCGAGGATCGCCTCAACGAGGTCGGCCGTGAGTTGGGATACTCGGACGGAGACCACCTGATGGAGGTCCTGGGGCGGGGGGACCTGGGCCCCACTGCGGTAATGAAGGCCCTCTTCCCCGACCATGATCCCGAGAAGCTTCCCGAGCGGGCTCCATCCACCCTCGAGCGGCTGAGCGCAAAACTGACCCGGTCCGATCGAGGTGTTCGAATCCAGGGCATGGACAACCTCATGGTCCGGTATTCCCAGTGCTGTCAGCCGGTTCCTGGGGATCAGGTGGTGGGGTACATCACCAGAGGCCGAGGGGTGTCCATCCACAGGATCGACTGCCCCAACGTCCTTCACCTTTCCCAGGATCCTGAACGTAGAGTCGATATCGAGTGGAGTGCGGAGAAGGGCGAACGGTTCTTCGTGAAGATCCACATGCACGGCACGGACCGCAGAGGGTTGCTCTCCGATGTTGCCAAGGCCATCAGCGACACGGGCACGGATATCCAACATGCCGACATGCGCTCGACCAACGGTGGGATGGACGCGGAGTTTGTGGTGGAGGTGAAGGACCTGAGCCACCTGAATCGGGTGGTGAAGGCGGTGAAGAAGGTAAAGGGAGTCCTGGAAGTGGAGCGAAGAGAGCACTTTCATGAACAGGAACTGACGCAGAATTGAGGACCTCCGAATCCACACTGGCTCCCCGCCGGGGCGGTGGGTCACCCAGTCTACCGATTCATTTGAGTTCGTGAACGATCCCATGGCCGAATTTTTCCTCGAATCCCCTCATTCACCCAAGGGTGATCAGCCGAAAGCGATTGCGGAGCTTACCGAGGGGCTGGCCCGTGGGGACTCCGCTCAGGTCCTCCTTGGAGCGACGGGGACCGGTAAGACCTTCACCATCGCTCATGCGATCGCCCGCCACGGGCGGCCCACCCTGGTCATGAGCCATAACAAGACCCTGGCTGCGCAGCTCTATGGTGAATTGAAATCCCTGTTCCCCAGAAACGCCGTCGAATATTTCATCTCCTACTACGACTATTATCAGCCGGAAGCCTACCTCCCCTCCACCGACACCTACATCGAAAAAGATGCATCCATAAACGAGGACATCGAACGCCTCCGTTTGAGAGCGACATCGGCTCTGATGGAGCGGGAGGACGTCATCATCGTGGCGTCCGTATCGTGCATCTACGGGCTCGGGAATCCCAGCGACTACAGAGAGTTGATGGTCCATCTCCAAGTGGGTGACGAGAAGGGGCGCAGGGAGATTCTCAAGGCTCTTGTCGCCATACAATACCGCCGGAACGACTATCTCTTCGAACGGGGCACCTTCCGGGTCAGGGGGGACACCATCGAGGTCTTCCCGGCCTACGAAGAGCAGGGGATCAGAGTCGAATTGTGGGGTGACGAGATCGAGAGGATCACACGCTTCGATCCCCTTACAGGCGAGATAATCGCGACGCTGGACCGGACCGCCATCTACCCCGCCAGCCACTATGTCACCCGCCGGTCCACTGTCGAGCAGATGGTCCCGGCCATTCGGGAAGAATTGAGCGGACAGGTGGCCCATTTCCGGGAGCAGGGTCAGCTCCTGGAGGCCCAGCGTATCGAGCAGCGGACCAACTTCGACTTGGAGATGATGCTGGAGTTGGGCACCTGCCCAGGGATCGAGAACTACTCGCTATACACCAGCGGGCGTCGTCCAGGAGAACGCCCGGCGTGCCTCCTGGACTACCTACCCCACGATTTCTTGTTGGTGGTGGACGAGTCTCACGTGTCTATTCCGCAGATCAACGGGATGTACCGGGGAGACCGCTCCAGAAAGACGGTTCTGGTGGAGCACGGCTTCCGTTTACCCTCGGCCATGGACAATCGCCCCCTGAAATTCGAGGAGTGGGAGAGTGTGCTGGATCAGGCCATCTTCGTGAGCGCCACCCCTGCGGATTGGGAGCTTCAGAAAGCCGGGGGTGTTGTGGTTGAGCAGATCATCCGGCCGACTGGTTTGGTGGACCCTGAGGTGGACGTCCGGCCCGTGAAGGGTCAGGTGGACGACCTTCTTGCTGAGATCCGGGACAGGGAGAAGCGGGGGGAGAGGGTTCTGGTGACCACACTGACCAAGCGAATGGCCGAGGACCTTTCCGAGTACCTGGCCAGCGTAGGCGTCCGGGTTCGGTACATGCATTCGGAGGTGGATGCCATCGAGAGGATGGATATCCTTCGGTCTTTGCGATTGGGGAAGATCGACGTCCTCGTGGGAATCAACCTGCTCCGTGAGGGTCTGGACCTCCCCGAGGTCTCCCTCGTGGCCATTCTGGATGCGGATAAAGAGGGGTTCCTCAGAGACGCCCGATCCCTGATCCAAACCATCGGGAGGGCCGCCCGGAACGTCCGGGGAAGAGCCATCATGTACGCCGACCGTATCACCGACTCCATGCGGAAGTGCCTGGAGGAGACTGGCAGACGCCGGGAGATACAGCTGGCCCACAACCTCGAGCACGGGATCACCCCCCAGACCATTGAGAAGTCCATCCAGGAGATCAACTTCTCCACCAGGGTAGCGGATGCCCGGGAGGCACCGGCATTGGTGAAGGAAGGGCCGGCCACCTATGCGGATGAAGTGAACCGTGAGGAGTATGTGAAGATCCTGGAGGAGGAGATGCGCCAGGCAGCCGAATCGCTGGACTTCGAGCGGGCTGCTCTCCTTCGCGACCAGCTCTTCGAGCTGAAGGCAGAGGACGACAAGAAGAAGGGTGGAAAGGCGCGTTCCCGGCGGTCTTTGGCGGAAGAGCTCAGAGAGGCGGCAGAGGCGTGATTCTGTCAGAACCCGAACTGGTCCGGTGGGGCGACAGAATCGGTAGGGAAGTCCCGGGCCCCCTCTTCCTGGGGTTGAAAGGCTCCCTCGGGGCTGGGAAGTCGGTCTTGGCCAGGGCAGTGGCTCGGGGGGCCGGGGTTGAGGGTCCGATTCCATCCCCCACCTTCAACCTACTCTTCCGGTATCCCACTCCTCAGGGCGGCTCAATCGTCCATATGGACCTTTACAGGGTGGAGGACCCCGCCGAGCTCTGGGAACTCGGGTGGGAAGAACTGGGTCGGTCCGGGGAGGTGGCTCTGGTGGAATGGCCGGAACGGGCCGAGGGCCTGCTCCCCGACGACAGGTGGGAGATCCAGCTGGAAGCTCCTGAACCTGGGTCCGACCTCAGGGCAGTGGCCGTCTCCCGGTTCGGAAATCCACCTCACCTACCAGGCTTTCCGGTCTGGTTGGATGAGTCGGGGGCCAGAAGGTGAGGCCTGCCGGAAGGTTCGGGACGGCAGCGACGGGGGCCTCCGGCCCTTTTGGCGGGCTGGTTCTAGGGATGGAGACCTCGAGCCGAAGGGGATCAGCGGCCCTGGCGTTCTCGGCCAACGGCGATCGGACTGGCCTCGAGGTTCTCTCCAGGGTTTCGCTTCGGGCCGAGGAAGAGCATGCATCCCTCCTCATCCCCCGAATCCAGACGCTTTTCGAAGAGGTTGGGGCCGATCCACAAGAGCTGTCAGGCCTTGTCGTGGGCGCGGGCCCCGGCTCGTTCACGGGCGTCCGCGTTGCCGCCGCCACCGCCAAGGGGTTTTCCCGGGCCCTCGGCCTGCCTCTATGGGCGTTCTCGTCCTTGGCGGCTGCCGCTGTGGCCGACGGGTCCTCCCGGGGGGAGCCCAACGAGGGGCACCCATCCTGGTCCACGAGCTCGGAATCCAACCCTCTGACCTCCGATTTCCACACCATTCGACCCCGCTGTGTTCTTTTTGATGCCCGAGGAGATCGGGTATACGCTGCGGGGTACCGGTTGACCCAGGGACGATTGGAGGTCCTCCTCCCCCCGAGAGCCGCAACGCTTGGCGAGGTACTGGAAGGGCTCGTTCCGCCGGGTGCTCTCCTCCTTGGAGATGGGGCTCTCAGGAACCGGCCCATTCTGGAAGAAGCCGGGCACCCGGTTCTTCCTCCGCCGTTCGGGGAACCCACCGCCGATGGTCTGATTCGACTGTTGGCCCTCTGCCCAGACACGCCCCCTCTGGATCGACCGGAGGGATGGGAACCGGAGTATCTACGAGCGTCGGGGGCCGAGAGGATGTGGAAGACGCGAAAAGGAATCAGGGATTGATGGCCACAACGGAGGAGAGGATCGGACTGGGCGAGGGTGAAGAGAAGTTTTCTTCGGGCGGCATCTCCATAAGGCGGGCCAAACCCTCCGACGTAGAACCCATTGGGGCCATCGAAGCTCGGTCCTTTTCGAACCCGTGGCACCCTCACGCGTTCCGGTCCCTGATTACCAGAGAAGGGGCCACCGTTCTGGTAGCGGAAGACGCGACTCTCGGCGTCGTGGGGTATGCTGTCTATTGGTGGGTCCTGGATCAGGGAGAGTTGGCCAATCTGGCGGTAGCCGAAAAAAGTCGGCGGCGGGGGGTAGGCTCCACGCTTCTGGACAATGTTTTGGAAAGGGCAAAGTCGGCTGGTGTGGAGAGCCTCTTTCTCGAAGTCCGAGCCTCCAACCTGAGTGCTTTCGAGCTCTATCGTTCCAGGGGGTTCGAGGAGATCGGGGTCAGGAAGGACTACTACCAGAAGCCTAGAGAGGATGCTCGAATCCTCCTGAAACGTCTTCTGTCCTGACGTGCCCTGAGGGCCAACCACCACCGGCCTCGGTTTTTGGTTGGCCCGGATGATGCAGGTTTCTCAGGGGGTTTCTCCGGGCAGTACAGGTTGAAACCCGAGAAGTTCTTGAATTCGGAGCTGGAAACACTTGTAGTCAATTCGGAATATTCGTTGACCGCTTCCTGGGTCGCGGGTATTATCGGACTGTTGGCGAGTGTGGCTAAGCGCCTGTCCTATCTGCAAAAGGAACCCGACATGTTCCGGTCTGCGGCCGCCATTACGGCCCTGATACTTCTGCCGAGTCTGGCACCTGCCCAGGAGTTGGGCGTGGGGCAAGAGGGTACCCATGTGGTTGTGAAGGGCAATACCCTCTGGGATCTCGCCGCCCACTACCTGGGAAATCCTTTCCTCTGGCCAGTAATTTATGACGCCAATGAGGAGAAGATCGAGGACCCCCACTGGATCTATCCGGGGCAAATCTTCGTCATCCCTGGCCTGGAGGGCGGCCAGGCCGGAGCCCAGGGTCAGGTTCCTATCGAGGATATCTCCGTCCTCCCTCCGGGGGGGCGTCAAGGGGCTGGGGCTCGCCCCGGGAGGATGGCGTCCGGAAGCGCTGTACCCTGTCCGGCCAAAGGGAATCGCACGGTATTCTGGCCTGGGGAAGGGGACCGAGGGTGCGATCTACTCATCCCGGGCCCCGACGACCGCACAGCATTCTACTCCGACCCTGAGACGTCGGTCATTGCCGGTGAACGCTTCGACCACGGGGAACTGCTCTTCGCCGTACCCCGTGGAGTCGCCTATTCCACTCCGTGGCTTGAGGAGTTCGAGGCGGTTTCCCCGGCGGTTGGCACGATCGCCCAGTTCACAGGCGTAGACATGGAGGCCACCCAGCGGGACCGAGCCCATTATTTCGAGCGGCTTCAAATCGATGTGGATGAAGGCTCGGAGCTTCAGGGTGGCGACCTTCTTCAGTCGTTTATCGTGGGCCGG
>CBDUAX010000147.1:0-9357 GCA_965365235.1 uncultured bacterium | reverse complement strand
CCTTCGGCTGGCTCCTCTCCTGCCACCAACTGGCAGAAGACACTGAAGAGATAGGGATCGAAGATTTTCCCCGAATCCCCCTTCATGATCTCCAGCGCCTCCTCCAGGGAAAAAGCCGCCCGGTAGCTCCGCTCCGTCGTAAGGGCGTCGAATACGTCGGCAATGGTGAGGATCCTGGCCGAAAGTGGGATGTCCGTGCCGGAGAGACCATCGGGGTAACCGGTGCCGGCCCAGTGCTCGTGGTGGTGCCGGACCATGGGGCGGATGTCCCAGGGGAAGTCGATCTTTTCGAGAAGGCGCTCCCCCCGGGCCGGGTGGGTTTCCATGACCGCCCGTTCCTCCCCGGTGAGGGGGCCCGGCTTGTTCAAGATGTCGGAGGGAAGGAGGACTTTTCCCAGGTCGTGGAGGAAGGCCCCCATCTTGAACCAGGTCAGATCCTCCGATGCCATTCCCACCGCTTCGGCCAGAGCGCATCCGAATTGGGCCACCCGTTCGCAGTGGCCATGGGTATAGAGATCGCTGGATTCGATTGATTCTCCCCAGCGGACCACGATCTCCTGGAAGAGCTCCTCCAGCCGTTCCAACCGATCCGCCAGATCTGCCAGATCGTGTCGGGCCTTCAGGTCACTGAAGAGGCCGTGGGCTCGATTCAGGCAGCCCAACGTGTCCCGATGCCGGCCGCCGAGCCAGTAGACCTCCGACAGTTCTTTGAGGATCTCGGCGACCAAAAGGGTGTCTTCCGTTTCCCTGGCGAAGCCCTCGGCCTTGCCCAGGTTCTCCTCCGCCCTCTCCAGATCGCCGGCTTCCCTGTGGATGACCCCCAGGATCTTGTGGATCTCTCCCATCCACCGGGGAACGCCGAGCCTCTCTGCCGGACCATAGGCAGCCTCGCAGGCGGCACGGGCTTCCCCATGGTTTCCCGAATCGATCCAGAGGGCGGCCCGGTTTACCTGGATGGCGACCTGGGTGTTCACGTCCCCCCGGTCCTGGGCTGCGGCGAACGCTTCGGCGTACAGTTCCTCGGCTTCTGGGTAGTCCCCCATCTTGCCCAGGAGCATGGCCATGTTGCTCAGGAGAGGGGCCACATAGTCGGACAAGCCCAACCTCCGGTATCCCTCCAGGCTCTTCCGGTAGTGACGGATGGCCAGGGCGGGACGGCCCCGAATGCTGGCCACCGTACCCAGGTTTTGATCGATCATGGCCAAGAGCTTCCGGTCCGACCCGGCTTCGGCCCAGACCCTGGCCTCCTGGTAGAGGGTCTCGGCTGCGTCCAGCTTCCCTCTCTGCTGCTGGACGATGGCGATACAGTTGATGGTGTTGGAACGGGTCTCCTGATCCAGGCTCAGCTCGGCGACGGCCAAGGCCGCTTCAAAACAGTCCTCTGCTTCCTGGAGGGCCCCGGCGTTGAGGTGGGTGCGGCCAATCCAACGAAGGAGAGGACCCGTAAGGGCCGTTTCGTCGGTATGGGGGAGCCAAGCCAGGGCAGCCTCATACTCCTTGCGGGCTTCCGTCCAGGCTCCGGTTCGCTCGGCCGCCCGGGCCGCTTCGAGGTGAGACTCCACCAGTTTCTGGAGCTTGGACCGATCGCTCTCCCGTCCCATCAGCCCTTTCCCTCCCGGCGGCCCGAGCTGATTCCCAGCGCCTTCATCTTCCGAACGACAGTGGGCCGTGAGAGTCCGAGAAGCCGGGCTGCGGCGCTCTGATTCCCTCCGGTTTTTTCCAGTGTGATCCGTAGGGCCTCCGCCTCGATCTCCTCCATCCGCTTTCCCTCGGGGGGGATGAAAATGCTGCTGTTACCCTCGTCCACTGTGGGCTCAGGTACAAGATCCCTTGGCCGCTGTAGCTGAAGGTGCTCTTCCCGGATCTTCCCTCCTTCGGCAAGGATGGCGGCCTGTTCGATGACGTTCTTCATCTGCCTCACATTCCCGGGCCAGGGATCTCTCTCCATAGCGGCAATTGCACCGGGTGTGAGCTCTGATGTGGCCAGCCCCTGCTCCTGGGTGAGGAGTTGGAGGAAGTGGTTCGCCAGCAGGCGGATGTCCTGGCCACGGTGCCGAAGGGGGGGGATCTGGATGCGAAAGACGTTGAGCCTATAGAAGAGATCGGGACGGAATCGCCCTTCAGATACCGCGGTTTCCAGGGAGGTATTCGATGCCGCCATGATTCGGCACCGGACCTCGATTTCCTCCACACCGCCCAGACGCCGCACCCGGCGCTCCTCCAGGGCCCGAAGGAGCTTGGGCTGAAGATCGGGAGGGAGCTCGATGACTTCGTCGAGGAAGAGGGTGCCTTCTCCGGCCAGTTCAAGGAGGCCCTGTTTCCGGGACTTTGCGTCGGTGAACGCGCCTTTCTCGTGCCCGAACAGCTCCGACTCCAGGAGGGCGGGAGGGATGGCCGGGCAGTTCAGAGCCACGAAGGCCTCACCCCGGGATGGCCCTGAGTAGTGAATTCCCCTGGCGAAGAGTTCCTTCCCGGTTCCGGTTTCCCCGGTCAGGAGCACCGTGGTGAGCTTCCTCTCAGCGACTTTCCGGGCAAGACCCACCGCCTCCTTGAATTTGGGGCTTTGACCCACCATGGCCCCTAGGCCGATCTCCAAATCAGGAGACGGCCATCTCCGGTCCTCGGGACGATCGCGGGATGCCAATTGGAAGCTCAAAACCGCCACCACCCGGAAAGGGACAGGGAACGAACCAAAGCCCTACCTGAGTCCATCATCCTCCCGTCAGGGATTTATCTGCGTCAACCGTTCCTTTACCGCCCGAGCGTCAAGGACTGCGCCAAGTTCCTGGAACCCCTCCAGGGCCTGAATCCACGACGCTTCGGCCTGGGCCAGATCCCCAGCCTGGAATTGGACCTCTCCCAGTTCCCGGAAGACCTCTGCGCCCAGAAGCTTGTCCTGGCCCTCCCCGGCCAGGCGCGCCGCTTCCAGCAGGTTCGAACCCGCTGAATCGAGGCGTCCCTGACCCCGCTCCAGGATGGAACGCTGCTTCAACGCCTCGGCCCGCCGGAGCGGATCTCCCCGTTCTTCGGCAATCTCCAGCGAGCGTCGACAGTGTTGGTCGGCTTCTTCCCACCGCTCCTGGGAATTGAACAGCTCAGCCAGGTTCAGTTCGAAGAGGCCTTCCATGTGAAGGTCACCACGGCGCTTTGCGATGGAGAGACCCCGTGAAAGAAATTCCTGTGCCTTTTCGAACGAACCCATATCGGTATGGAGCATCCCGAGGTTGTTCAGAACCCAGGAAACGCCCTCGTCATCCTTCGCGTCTTCAAAAGACCGGAGACTGGCGAAGTACCGGACCAACGCACCGTCCAGGTCTCCGCGGACGTTGGCCAGAACTCCCAGATTCTGTTCCAACATCCCGGTCAGGCGAAGGTCTCCCGCAATGGAAGCCAAGCGCACCGCCCGCCGGTATTGGGTGACCGCCTGATCCATCTCCCCCCGGGTGTGAGCGATGATAGCAATGCAATTCACGGCGTGGGCCTGGCCACCCAGGTACCCGACCTCCTCGGCCAGGGCCAGACTCCTTCGGTAATGATCCTCGGATTCCGCCAGGTTCCCGAGTTGCCGAAGGACGGTCCCGATCCATCTCAGCACATCCGCTTCGAACTCACCGGGTTGGTCCATCGAGCCCAGGGCAAGGGCGTCCCGGTAGAGTCGAAGGGCTTCTTCCAGAGCACCTCCCTGTTCCTGGGCCCGAGCCCGGTCGCAAAGCTCGAAGGCCTGGTCCGGGACCAACAAGTGGGTCGACTCCTCACCCAACCGCCCTTCGTGCGGTTTTTTCACCGTTCAGGATCTCCGTTTGCTGGCGGGGGAAACCAGATCACGACATCCTCGATCCAACCATCACCGCTTCATCCTGAAGCCAACAAATAACCCGAGAAGTGATGAAGTTCCAGCGTCAGCGTGCCATCCTCAAGATTCACCGGAAGGACTTCCAGTCCCTCCACCGTCGTTCTCGCTTCCCCCTCGAAATACACGCCGATGAGGTCGTTCAGCGCTCCCTCATCGTCTCCTGTTTCTGTCCAGGCTAAGTCGATGAAAAGCTGAACGGGGCGATCGAACTTCAGGCCATGAGGACTGAACTGAACGGCCAGGCCTTTTCCCTTCAAAACCGTCATTGAGATCCTCCTGGCCGCTGTACCGTCGGACCCGGCCTCTTGCGGGCTTTCTGCGTCGTTTGGCAGGGCACCTTCCGGGACGACCAGCCGAACACCCGGCCAATCCAGATGGATCTCACCTCCTTCGGCCCCGACCCATGCCGATCGGGTTTGGTTCTCCCTGGCTGCGGTATTCCAACCGACGACTCCCAGTTGTGCACCGTCTACCAGCGCGTAGACCGGACCCTCCGCGTCGGATCCAGGACCGCCCTGGGCCGGGTGGGTCGGGAGATCGCCACAGCCAGACAGGGCGACCCCGGTGACGAGACAAAGAATTGGTGCCCACCGCGGGCGAAGCGGACTCATGTCTCCCTCCTCGTGTCAAAGCGCAGATTGTGGTTGGGCATGGATCTGCAGCGCACGAGGCATGCCATCTCGTGGAGTCCCGGATAAGTCCTTTCCTGTAAGTGACTTGCAGCGATTTCGTCATTCAAGGTACCGGAAAGGTGCATCAACAAGTTACACCATTTCCGGGTGTGTGGTAGTCTTTTTTTACAGGTGGGGATTATCTGTAACTATTTGTTACAGTTCATCGTCGGGCCTCCGGAGAAATCCACCACGCCCGGATGCCCTGCCATTCGCCCCGAAGGTCGAGCTCTACGCCGTTCAGTCGAGCGCTGACTCCGTCCTGGCGATGGGAGAAATAGAGGTAGGTGAAGGGTTGGAGCTGAAGAATCCTCTCCTGGTACTCCTGCCAGAGCCGGAAAGCGGTATCCCGGTCCGGGACCACCCGAAGGGAGTCCAGGAGGGAGTCGATTCTGTCATCCTGGAGGCCGACAAAGGCCAGGGGGCCCTCCTCGGCTCTGGAGTGGAAGAGATCGGTTTCATCCACATCGAACCCGACCTCCCACCCCAGGATCACGCCATCGAAATCCCGGGATTCGGGGTCGGTGATCTGCCCCACCAGGGTCCCAAAATCCAGGACGGACAGCTCGGTCTCGATGCCGACGGCCCGGTACGCCGCCTGGAGGACCTCAGCCACCTCCTGCCGCTCTCGGTCCGAGTTGGTCTTGAGGAGGATCCGGAGCCGGGTACCATCTGCGTTCTCCCGGAACCCGTCACCATCCCCGTCCACCCACCCAGCCTGGTCCAGAAGCTCGCCGGCCCCGATGGGGTCGAATCCGAGGGAATCTCCCAGCGAGGCCGAGTAGCCGAAGTAGTGTGGGGGTACGCCAGAGTTGGCCACGATCCCCGCCCCCCGTCGGACCCCTTCCAGGAGCCGAGCCCGGGGTGTCGCCAGGGTCAATGCCCTCCGCACCATCGGGTCACTCAGGTGGGGCCGGCGAGTGTTCCAAGCCACAAATGATACGGAACGATACGGGAAGGTGACCACGTCCACCCCGGGCGCCGCTCGGATCTGGTCTACCTGGTTTGGAAGCACGGCGATGTAGAGATCGATATTCCCGGTCAGGAGCTCGGCCAGGAGCGTGGCATTCTCCGGAATGACCCTGTACTCGTAGCGGTCGGGGAAGGGGCGTCCCCCCAACTCTTCTGGAAAGGACGGATTCGCCTCGAACACCCAGCGGTCGTCCGGAGTGTGGGAGAGGAAGCGGAAAGGGCCATTCCCCACCGGGCAGAGGGTTCCGAACGGATGTGTGGACAGCTCCTCGAGGGGGACGTCGCCCAACAGGTGCTGTGGCAGGATGGGTAGCGATTGCCATGGAATCAGGTACCCTGGGTATGGGCGGTCGAGGCGAAACCTTACCGTGAACGAGTCCACCACCTCCACACCACCCGGACCGGGCGTGTACTGGCTCCAGAGGGAAGCGTTGGGGAAGCCGGCGGCCGGGTCGCTGACCCGCTGGTAGGTAAACGCCACGTCGAAGGCGGTGGTCTTTTCTCCGTCATGCCAGAGGACGTCGCGCCGGAGCCGGAAGGTCACCTCGGTGCCGTCTTCAGAGGTTTCCCAGCTCTCCGCCAGGTAGGGGACCGCTTCCATCTCCTCATCGAACTGGATCAGCGTCATGAGGCCTACGAACAGCTGATGCTGCGCGGCCACGGCTTCAGCCGCCCCGAACGGATTGAGGCCACCCACCAGTTCCCCAACTCCGGCCGCCACGACAGTTCCGCCGTAGCGTTCCCCCGTGGGTTTTTCAGAGTCCCAAAAGGCGGAGAACTCCTGGACCCGGGCCAACGCAGAAAGGCAGAAGTCCGTCTGACCCGTCCCAACCTCCCGTCCCCCGTCCCCTCCACAACCGTGGACCCCCGCCAGAGTCAGAACCGACGTAATCCAGAAACGCTTCCGCACCATTCCACTCTCCCAGAAGTGGCCCGCTGAACCGACCGACCCTTCTCAACGCTAAGGGCTCCCGGGTGGGTTCGACAGAAAAAATGCCCTTGGGCAGATCTTCCCAAGCGGCTGGGAGGGTCAGCTGTTGCTGCCCTTCGGGTCCCACTCCGGGTAGCTGCCCAGGATGTGGACCTCCCTGGCCAGGAGCTTCAGTTCATCCAGGCAGACCGCCAGTTCCTCAGGGGTTTTCCCCCGAACGTCAGCAAAAAAGCGGTACTCCCACGGCCGCCCCCGGATGGGCCAGGATTCCAGCTTGGTGAGGTCCACTCCCCTCTCGGAAAAAACTCCCAGAGCCTGGTGGAGGGACCCCGGCTCGTGAGGGACCACGAAGGCCAGGCTCGTCTTGGCGTTGGTAAGAAGGCCCTCTCGTGGCGTCTGGGAGACGGCAAAGAACCGGGTGTAGTTCTCCGGATCGTCTTCGATCTCTTCAACCAGGATCTCTGCGCCATAGATGCGGGCCGCCAGCTCCGATCCGATGGCGGCATCGTAGTCGGCCTCCCCCGCCAAAAGATCCCTGATGCTCCCCGCCGTATCGTGGACGGCCACCGGTTCCACCTCGGGATGGCTGGAGAAGAAGCCAAAACACTGTTGCAGGGCTACCGGGTGGGAGGCTGCAGTTCGCAGATCTGCCAGGGTCGTCCCCGGGGGCGCCACCAGGCAAAGGCGGATTCGCACCCGGGTTTCGGCTACCACCTGGAGAGAGTGCCGGATCACACGATCCAGGTTGCCCTGGACCGATCCGGCCAAGGTATTTTCCACCGGGACCATTGCATGCAGGGCGTGCCCCTCCACGACGGCCTGAAAGAGCTCATCGAAGGTCCGGGTCGGGACCAACTCGAGCCCGGGGCCGAAGAGTTGCTCTGCAGCGGTATGGCTGAAGGCCCCGGGCTCTCCCTGGATGGCCACGCGCAGTCCCTGGTCTTCCGGCATGCGATTTGTCGTCCCTTCAGAAATTTACCCGGCCAGAGCCGAGGCCATACCCGGGTGAAACTCGCTCCGGAGGATTGCGCCGCCAAGGCCCCTACCCGAAGATGCGAAAGTCGACACGTACAAACAGAAGAGGAATAGCCGTGATGCCAGCGCGCACTGGAAACCCCCGTCTTCGGGCGGTCTCTGCCCTGGTCCTTATGGGGCTGGGCTGGGCAGCCGGGTCGCACCCGGTTCTGTACGGGCAGGAAGAACCACTGACGCTCCAGGCCCTGTTCGCTTCCCCGGCCTACTTCGGGGACCGGTTCGGCCCGGCGGAATGGTTGGATGGATCCAGGTACACCACCCTCGAGCCCTCCCGGACTGTCAGGGGGGGCATGGATATCGTGGCATTCGAAGCGGCCACCGGGGTGGGGGAGGTTTTGGTCCCTGCCTCGGAACTGATTCCGAAGGGGTCCTGGGCTCCCCTGGCCGTGGAAGGGTACTCCTGGTCGGAAGACGGGACCAAGCTCCTGATCTTCACCAATACCCGGAGGGTGTGGCGGACGAACACAAGAGGTGACTACTGGGTGCTGGATCGCTCCGCGGGCGTTCTGACCCAGATGGGTCCGGAGTTCCCCGAGGCCACCCTCATGTTCGCCAAGTTTTCTCCCGAAGGGACCCGAGTCGGCTATGTCCAGGGTAACAATATCTATGTCCAGGATCTCTCCACTGGAGCCATCACACCTCTAACCGCCGACGGCTCCAGGACCACCATCAATGGCACCTTCGACTGGGTCTACGAGGAGGAGTTCAGCCTTCAAGACGGATTTCGATGGAGCCCGGACGGGAACCGGATCGCCTACTGGCAGCTGGACGCCACGGGAATCCGAGATTTCCTCCTCATCAACAACACCGATTCTCTCTACTCCTTCACGGTTCCGATCCAATACCCCAAGGCCGGCACCGTCAACTCCGCGGCTCGGATCGGCGTGGTCCCGGCGTCCGGGGGCGAGACGACCTGGATGAAGCTGAAAGGGGACCCCAGGAACAACTACCCGGCCCGAATGGAGTGGGCGGCCTCCAGCGAAGAGGTGGTGATCCAATATCTGAACCGTCTTCAGAACCGCCTGGGGCTGCTCCTGGGAGATGCTGCCACGGGGGGGATCAGCCCGGTCTTGACGGAGGTGGACGACGCCTGGTTGGACGTGGTGAACGACCTGGTCTGGTTGGATGGTGGGGAAGGGTTCACCTGGGTGAGCGAGAGGGATGGGTGGAGGCGAGCCTATCGTGTGAGCCGTGACGGAGGGGAAATCGAACCCCTCACACCGGCTGAGGCTGATGTGCAGCGGGTGGTCCAGGTTGATGAAGCCGGGGGTTGGCTCTACTACATGGCCTCTCCGGACGATCCGAAGGCCACCTATCTCTACCGGGCCCCTCTGGAGGGAGCACCGGATCGAGCGACCCGCATCACTCCGGAGGAGCTGTCCGGCACCCACCAGTACCAGATGGCCCCGGGAGGGGGTTGGGCCATTCATACATCATCCACTTTCGATGACCCCACTACGATCGATCTCGTGAACCTGCCCAGGCACCGGTCGATAAGGACGCTGGTGGCCAACGACCGCCTCAAGGAACGGGTCCGGGGGGTGCGCTCCACGCCAATCGAGTTCTTCCGAGTGGAGATTGGAGAGGGCGTGGAGCTGGACGGCTGGATGATGAAACCCGCCGACTTCGATTCGGCGTTGAGCTACCCTGTTTTGGTCCACGTATACGGAGAACCGGCGGGCCAAACGGTCCGGGACAGTTGGGGAGGAGGCCGAATGCTTTGGCACCACTATCTCACCCAACAAGGGTACGTGGTTGTCAGCATGGATCCCCGTGGGACGCCTGCGCCGAGGGGCCGTCACTGGCGGAAGGTGGTCTACGGGGAGATTGGCACCCACGCCGCCCATGATGTGGCCATGGGAACCAAAACCCTCCTGGCCCGACACGACTTCCTC
>CBDUAX010000146.1:0-9370 GCA_965365235.1 uncultured bacterium | reverse complement strand
TCAGTTGAGGGACACGGCCCGGGAGCTGCGCTTGTTTCCCCAACTCCTCCTCTTCATGGCCGCGTATTTCCTCTACAGTGACGGGATCCAGACCATCATCAGCCAGGGGAGCATCTTCGCCGAGGAGGTATTTCAGCGCGGGTTGGACGAACTGATCCCCGTCTTTCTCATGATCCAGATCGTGGCCTTCTTCGGGTCTTTGTTGTTTATCAAAGTCGAGGGGAAGGTAGGGACGAAGAACGCTCTGGTCTCGTCTCTGGTCGTGTGGTTGATCCTCATCGGATGGGCGTTCTTCATGCGGGCTTTCGTGGAGTTCTGGGCGCTGGCGTTTTTCGGAGGCCTTGTCCTGGGTGTATCCCAGTCGGCCTCGAGAACCATCTACGCCTGGATGATCCCCAACGATCGCTCCGCCGAGTTTTTCAGCCTCTACGCCATCGTGAGCAAGGTAGCGTCGGTCCTGGGCCCTGCCCTGTTCGGGTGGGGGATTCTCTTTTCCGGCCGCCTCGAGGGGGTCCCCCTGGTCAACTCCATGGCCCTGGCGGTCCTCCCCCTCTTCATCATGGTGGCGAGCGGTTTGTTCCTGCTTCTGAAGGTAGACGTGGACAAAGGCAGGGCGCAGGTGAGGTCGATGGAGGCAGGCCTGGATTAGGTTTGCTGGAGATGTGGCTGGGGTCGTGCTCCGGGGCACTAGACCCCTGGGAACAAGCACTACAGGCCGGTTGAGATTGCCATGCTCCCCTCCCAAGTGAATGTCCTCGAGTCTTCCTCGAGCTCCTCCCAAAAACCCTTTGTGAAACCCGCTCTCACGATCCTGTTTCTGACACTTCAACTGGTCCCCCAGGCCGCCAGTGCCCAGGGGCAAAACCCCCTCACCCTTTCGGTCGGAACCCATGCCCTGACCACACCCTGGTACTTAAGCCCCGTGGCCTCCGCTATGAATCCGGCGGTATTCCTCGGTACCGATTTTTCAGAGGACTCCAGGGGGAGGTGGCGGTTCTTTTCCGGGGTCAACCTGGGATTCTTCCGGCACCGCTGGTGGATGACCAGCCTATCCGTTGAGCCGGAACTAGGGGTTGGTTGGACGTTCAGCGGTGGATTCTCAGCCGACCTCCGGATCGGGCTCGGGTACATGCACTACTTTTGGCGCCGCAGGACACTGGAGCTGAAGGAAGGGAGATACGCCAATAGACGTGGATGGGGAAAACCGTCGCTGATCCTTCCTCTCTCCGCGACCTTCGGGTACCGGGGAGGGGCTGACGACCCTCTCACGGTAGCGCCCTTTCTGACTGCCCGTTGGGGACTTCAGGGGCTATTCCTCAAAGAGGTCCCCATCATGACGCACTTCTTCCTTCTTGGCGGAGTGCGCATCCAAGAGGAAGAGGGTTCCTCTGGCGGAGGAGAGTGAGCCATGTCTTCTTGCTTCCGACCCCCCCCCGGACGGGTCCCGGTGCTGCTGTTGGCGATCCTTTTTGCGCAGGGGTGTACCCTCACCTTTTCTCCCCCGGTTGGTCCACCGCCGGACTCCTGGTCCGGCATCTCGAACAGCCATCCTCGGAGCGAGGCCTTCCAGGGGCTTTTGGGTCACTATGCAGAGCAGGGCCTCCCCGGCGTGGTTCTCCTGGTGAGGACCCCAGAAGGTCAATGGAACGGGGCCGCAGGAGCCGCCAGCATCGAAGGGGCCGAAGCCATGGTGCCGACGCATCGGCATCACGCGGCCAGCATCACAAAAATGTTCATGTCCGCCGCCGTCCTGCTCTTGGCCGAGGATGGCCTGATCGGATTGGATGACCCCATCGGCCGGTACCTGTCGGACCCGGTCTCCGAGCCGATCCCCAATGGGTCGCAGGCAACAGTCCGACAACTCTTGAGTCACACGTCCGGGATCCCGGACTTCAGCGGAGCTTTCGGATACGACCTGGACTTCTTGAATGACCCCACCGGGGCGTATCCACCGGATCGGCTCCTCTCCTACCTTCACGGCCAGTCGCCGATCTTCCGGCCGGGAACCGGTTACTTCTACTCAAACGCCAACTACTTTCTCCTGGCCCAAATCGTGGATGAGGTGGTCGAGGGGGGGCACGCAGAGGTGTTCACGCGCCGAATCTTGGGGCCCCTGGGCCTTCGTGGCACGTACTACAAGAATGAGGTTGGCTACCCCTCCCCGCCGGGCCTGGTAAATAGTTATCAGGACCTGGCCGGTGACGGCAGGCTGATGAACGTGTCGGACCTCGTCATGCAGAACTCGAGAATCTTCGCGGGAAATGCCGGTTTGATCACGACCACGTCGGATCTTGCCCGGTTCATCGAGGGGCTCCTGGAGGGGGAGCTGATTGGGGCGGAGTTGCTGGGGGAGATGCTGGCCTGGGGGGACCGGTCCAAGTACGGTCTTGGGATCAATACTGTCGAAACCCCTTTCGGGGGAGGGATCGGACATAGTGGTGCGGACTTCGGGGTCCTGGGTCAGGTGAGGCATTTTCCGGACCGGGCAGCCACCCTGGTCCTCCTGGCCAATGGCGGGGATAGTGGAAGGATCGGGAGCCTCTTCCGGCAACTCTGGGATGAGGCCGTGCACCTTGCGATGGGAGACGGGTGAGGGGGGCCGCATGCCTTCCGGATCCCCCTTATGAACCGGCCATGGATCGCTGTCGGGCCATGAATTGGAGATTGGATGACCGGGAATAGACGCTCTCTGACCCCTCGCTTCCTTTCCGTGTTTCTTTTTGGTGGCCTCCTCGGGAGCCTCGGATGTGACTCCGGCGTCCGACAAAGGGGTTTCGAGCTGCTTCGGACCCTCCCTCACGACCCCGGGGCCTACACTCAGGGTCTGCTCTTCCACGATGGGTTTCTCTATGAGAGTACCGGACGGTACGGAACCTCTTCCGTCCGGAAGGTGGAGCTGGAGACGGGGAAGGTGCTTCAGATTGCCGAGTTGGACGAGGCTCAGTTTGGTGAGGGGTTGGCCCTGGTCGGCTCGGAGTTGTACCAGCTCACCTGGCAGACCGGTCTGGCCTTTGTGTACGGTCTGGATTCCCTGGAGTTGAAGCGGACGTATGAGTACGAAGGAGAAGGTTGGGGTTTGTGCTACGACGGTGAAGTGCTCTTCATGTCGGATGGGAGCGATAAGCTATACATGCGAGATCCCGCCAGTTTCGAGGTCGTGGGAGTGGTGAATGTCACCAAGGGCGGCTTCCCGGTCTGGCGAATCAATGAGTTGGAGTGTGTCGGCGAGGACATTTTTGCGAACGTTTTCCAGACCACCGACATCATCCAGATCGACAAGGCATCAGGGGAGGTGGTCTCCCAACTCGATGGCTTCCAGCTTTCCGCAGCAGCACGCCGAGTGACGGACCCCGAGGCGTTGTTCAATGGGATTGCCCACGATCCGGAGCGAAATGTCTTCTTTCTGACGGGCAAACTCTGGCAGGATCTCTTCGAAGTTCGTTTCTCAGGAGAGTGAGGATCCTGTTGGGCTCGGTGACCCGGACCCGCCTAGTCCCTGAGAGGGGAAAAGCCGACACCGCGACTCTTGGCGAGGTCCGGATCACCAGGGGCGATTGTCCGGTATGAACAGACAATCCTCATGCAAGACGATCCTGGGGAACGGTACGGAGGCGTTTGATGAAGACGGTCATGATTGGGATGGTGGTCCTCTTGATGGCATTTCCGGCCCCGGGCCTTGGCCAGCAAGGGAGCATGGTCTTCGGCCAGATCCTGGATGCTGAGAACAAGACGCCGATAGCATTCGCCTTCGTCGGATGGCAGGGATCGGACCGAGGAGTCCTTTCCGATGCTTTGGGAGAGTTCATCCTGCCCCTGGAGTCCGACGCTTCCCAGGTCCTCAGGGTGAACCAACTGGGGTACCACCAGCTTCTCCGGGATACCAGAGCCGATACGACCGGGGCTCCGCTTGTTCTCCTCCTCTCCCCGGACCCTATCCAGTTGGAGGGGCTGACGGTCCTGGCCGAGCGACTGGCGGAGAGGCGGCGGGGCCCTTACGGGGTCGCAGACGTTCTCGAGCGAGCCGACCTTTTGGAATCTGCCCAGGGCTCCGGATACGAATTGGTGATGCAGATGCTCCCGTTCGTGGGTCTCTGCAACCGGGAGTCGGAGGCACTCTGTATGGCTGGACGCCCCATGATGGGGCAGAGGCGGGAAGTGACGGTCTGTGTGGATGGGAACAAGGTCCCGGGTATGATGATGCAAACTGCACTGTCCGGTGTGGACCCTCGAGGAATGTACCTGGTGGAGGCCTACCCGAGGGCGGGACATGTAAGGATGTACTCGCCGGGCTATATCAAACGACTGTTGGACGCCGGGATGTCTCTCCCCCCCCTCAGCTTCGGGTGTGGTGGGGTCGGGGACTAGCAGCTGCCTTACCGGCGGGCCCGGCTTCCCGACCAGACCGGGTTCATCCAGTTCTTGTCATCCGGATCGATCAGCAACGCCATGTTGTACTCGATCCTGGCCTCGTCGTCCCTCCCGAGGGTCAAGAGTACGTCTCCCCTCAAGCTCTGTTGAGTGGCCTGATACCTCTTCTCCAACCGCTCGGCCATGCTTGCGGCTTCCGCCTCCGTGTTCCCGAAGTTCACCACGTAATCCGAGATGGGCTCCCTTGACCGCCGAAGGTTTTCGATGTTTTCAGCCTTGAAGAGGTCTGCCACGAAGTAGGCCATGGCCGGGGAGAATTCCAGGTATGGGTGGTTGTCGGAGTTCACTTTGGAGTCCTGGACAAACTCAGCCAGGATCTCTTCCCCCATGACGAACCAGCTCAGTAGGTCCACCTCATCGGTAACCTGAAGGTCCGCAAACTCCTCCTGAAAATTGGCCCTGGCCATCTTCTCTTTGAGGGCCGGAAGGTCAATGGCCAACTCTTCCTCTGTCCCGACGAGAATGCTGTGTTGACGGAGGGGGGTCAGCCACAGTGTGGCATGTGGGTAGACCTCCAAGAACGTCTTGGTGGTCATCCTGACTTCAGCATCGGACAAGAGGTGGAGAGGGAACCACTGGACCACGACCCCGCCGGGGTTCAACCGCTCCTTCAGAAGTTCGTAGAACTCGAGGGCATAAAGGCTGCCGTTTCCGGCCATCTTCGGTGAGGTGGCATCGATGGAGATCACATCGTACTTCTCGTCCGCCACCAGAGCGTAGTTCCTGCCATCTTCCAGGATCACCTGGTATTTGGGATGACCCACCACACCGTGATTCACGGTGGGGAACCACTTTGCCGCGTTGATCACCGCCGGAACCAGCTCCACGCAATCCACCCGTTCCACGTCATACTGCATCACACCCCAGGATGCTCCACCGGCCCCGAAGCCGATGAGGTTCACCTTGGGGTTGGGAGCATCGCTCAGGAGGAGAGGGAGGTGCGCCAGGGCTTTTTGGGCATCCTGGAGGCCCAAGGGTTCCCCGGCCACAGGGAAACCATTGATGCTGACCAGGTTTTCCCCGAACTCGTTCTGGAATACCTTGACGGTGGCCCCGACCCCCTCTTCGTAATAAAGGACCTCCGCCGCCTCGATCCGCTCCGTGTAGGAGATCAGCTCCAGGCGTCCGCCCGTGAGGTAGTAGATCCCGAAGGAGCCGAACAAGACCACGGACCCAACTGCCATCACGACTTTTCTCTTCCGTTCCATGACCGGATCGGAAAAGAGCAGCACGGTTCCCAGCACTACGGCAATGGCCGCCACCAGGACGATCCCCCGCTGTATCCCGATCGTCGGGATGAGAAGGAACCCAGCGATCACCGACCCCAGCACTCCCCCGAAGGTGTTCACCGAATAAACGTTTCCCAGGGAGGTCCCCACCCGGGCAACGCTACGGGTATAGATCTTGGTGACCAGAGGAAACGTGGCCCCAATGAGGATTGTGGGGACCAGGATGACCGTGAGGGTGGTCACGAACCGCATCCCCATCCATCGCCAGGGAAGGGTGGGATCGATCGAGGTCCTGATCAGACCCTGAATCACCGGCGTGGATCGATTCAAGATCGGTATGGCCAGCACCGCGGAGACGCCGATGAGGATCTCGATGGCTCCCAACCATCCCAGAAGCCGGGTACGCCCGTCGATCCAACGAGCAATTGCCGTGCTCCCAAGGGCGATCCCCAGGAGAAACCCGGTCAGGATCGTCGTGAAAGCGTGTGTGGAATTGTCCAGGAAGAAGACGAGGCCCCGGGTCCAGAACACCTCGAGGGCAAGTGAACAGAATCCGGAGATCCCGATAGCCCAGAGCGCCAAACGAGCCAGCCCCGGAGAGAGGGGTTCGAGCCTGTCCTCGACCTCCGGTTGGGAGGAAGGCAGGGCACCCTCCCCCGAATCCTCTCCGACGCTCAACCGGCGGTAGAGAAGGAACATGACCGCGGCGATCATCAGATTCACTCCACCTGCCAGATAGGCTGCCTCTCGAACCCCCAGCAGCAGAATCAGGAAGAAACCCGCGGACACCGTGCCCACAACGGCGCCGAAGGTGTTCACGGCGTAAAGGGAGCCCACATTCCACCCCAGGCTCTCCCGCTTCCGGACGAAGTACTTCAGAATGACGGGGAGCGTCCCGCCCATGAGGGTGGCAGGGATCAGAAGGACGAGAAAGGAGAGAGCGAAGCGGATCAGGCTCAACGCGTAGAAGCCAAAATCCCATTCCCTCGAGATGAAGACGAAGGTCTCGTTCAGCCCCGCCAGAAAGAGGGGCATGAGGAAGGCAAAAACACCGATTCCCCCTTCCAGGAGAGCGTAGACCTTCAGGGGTTCTCCACCCCGGTCGATGATGCGGCCGAAGGAAAAGCTCCCGAGAGCCAGCCCCGCGAAAAAAGAAGCCAGAATCGTGCTGGTTGCGAATGCCGTGGCCCCGAAGACCAGGGTGAGCATCCGCATCCAAACCACCTCATAGACCAGTCCGCACGCGCCGGACAGGAAAAAAAGGAGGAGCACCGCCAGGCGAATGCCGGTTCGGTGGGAACCGCGGAAACCGGCCCTGGGAAGGGGTGGATGGAGGGTCGTCATCAAATCCTGCCTCACGCTGCTTGAGGGCAAAACCACCGAAAAAAGTTCCGGCCCGGAGACCGCAGGGTCCGGACCGGATGAACGTGGGGTGGCTCCGAGGGCGAGTCAACGGCTGATGGACCGCCCCCGGGTTGAGCAGCTCCAAGGGGCCGAGGATGGGCCCAAATCCCAACGCTGGACGGGAGGGGCACTCCCCGTCAGTTGTCGAAACCCGGCTCCAACCGAAGGATCGGCGTGGTTCCACCCCGTCGGTGGTCGATGGCTACATAGATGAATCCGTCGGGCCCTTCCCGGATATCCCGGACACGAACCCGCCCCCTCAGCAAGGTTTCTTCACCGACCACGCGCTGCCCCTCCATGGTGAGACGGGCGATCTGCTCCCCGGCCAGACCCCCGACGAAGACATTGCCTTGCCACTCTGGAAACTGGCTTCCGGTGTAGATGAGCAATCCGGAGGTGGCGATGGAGGGGACCCAATAGTGAGCCGGTTGCTCCATACCCTCTCGGTGGGAGCTCTCATGAATCGGGGCTCCGGCCCCGTAGTTCACCCCGAACCCGATGACCGGCCAACCGAAGTTCCGCCCGGGTCGGATGAGGTTCAGCTCATCGCCCCCCTGAGGCCCGTGCTCATTCAACCAGATGTCGCCCGTCTCCGGGTGAATGGCGAGCCCCTGGGCGTTCCTGTGGCCGTAACTCCAGATTTCAGGACGGGCGTCGGCACGGTCCACGAAGGGGTTGTCCGACGGAACCCGCCCATCGTCGTGAATCCGGATGGTGGTTCCGTGGTGATTGGAAAGGTCTTGGGCCGGGTGGGCCTCGAGGTCCCCGCTGGGGGAGGCCTGCCGATCCCCTACCGTGACAAACAGGTAGGCGTCCTCGTCGAATGCCAGGCGAGAGCCGTAGTGGCCCCGACCCCGGCTCACTGCCTCGAAGATCTCCTCCAGATCAGTGATCCGATCGTTCTCAAAACGCCCACGCGCCACTGCCGTGGTGGCCTCGGAGCCGTCTCCAACGGGCTTCGAAAAGCTGAAGTAGATCAGCCGGTTCGTGGAAAAGTCGGGATGCAGGGCCACGTCCAGCAGCCCGCCCTGGCCCTGAGCAAGGACCTCGGGAACGCCCGGCACCGGGTCGGGGAGGAGTGTGCCGTCTCTGATGATTCGGAGCCGGCCCGGCCGCTCCGTGACCAGCATGTCACCCTCTGGAAGGAAGGCCATGGACCAGGGATTCTCCAGACCCTCGGCCACGGTGACCACTCGGTACCCGTCGGCGGGTGAGCTGGATACAGCGGACTGGCACGATGCAGAGCCGACCGAGACAAGAAAGAGCCCGGAGATTGCCAGGACCCATGGAAGACGGACCATCAGAACCCCCTTGGAGGGTTTACGGTTGGGGAAAAGCAGGCTTTTCCAATGGAGAAGCCATCAATGACCCCAGATTCGGCCGAGGGTTCCGCAAGAACAGAACAGGAGTGGGTATCGCCCCCCCTCAAAGAGGGTCCTGAACGTCGCGTCGTCAGAAGGCCAGGGCCGACGCCGAGGTAGCGCAAGCCCGGGATCGTTCTCGGACAATAGGGATTCCCCTTCGAAGCTCCTTGCGGGGATGGTCTACAAAGTGTACCCTTCAGGGGTCTACAATGAAGACCCTCCTTCGCCCGTGATCGACAAGGGAGCAGGGGGGAGGGGGAACCCGATTCTAGGGACTGGAGACCCATGGCACCCAACACGTTTCTCGGCGAGTTCGAGCAGATGGTTCTTCTGGCCATTCTCCAGACAGGTGAGAAGGCTAATGCACTGGAAATCCGGCGGGAGTTGGAGGCCAGCGCTGGCCGGACCGTCACCAAGGGAGCCTTCTACACCACCTTGGATCGGCTGGAGAAGAAGAGTTATCTGACCTGGACGGCCCGGGTGGCGGAGAATGGGAGAGGCGGACTTCCCCAAAGGCATTTCAAGGTGACGCCGGAAGGGATTTCGGAGCTTCGAAAATCCAGGGTGGCCCTCACCCGGCTATGGCGAGGTCTGGATCAGGTACTGGAGCCCCGCCCATGAAGCCGCCGGAACCCGCATGGGCGTTTCCCCGGGCCACCTTTGGTAGAATTATCCAACGTTTTGAATAGTTTCCATCCATCACAGAGGAGATAGCGAATAATGGTACAGAGTCAGGAAAGTATGGATACAGCAAAGAGAAATGCCAATCCCCAAGCACAACAGGATGCCGCTGTTAACCAGTCACTGCAGCGCATCAAAAACAAGATCATCGTCAAGATCAAACGCTTCGTAAAGATATTCCGTATTGTTGCCGATGCGAACCTCAAACTTTTCGCCGCTTTCCAGTTTCAACTCTATCTGATACATGTTGGTTCTTGATTCTGG
>CBDUAX010000145.1:0-9455 GCA_965365235.1 uncultured bacterium | reverse complement strand
AAGGTTGCTCCAAGCCCTTAGACGGGGCCCCTCCATCCTCCAATACCGTCCCGCTGTGGATTGGGCCTCACAAATCGCCCGGGCAGCCTCCTCCACCTCCAAGAAGTACTATGTGGCCTCTGCGAAGTGGGTGGAGGTCCGCCTCGAGACGGTGGACGAGTCGAATACCCTGGTGGAACTGGAGGTCGAACCGGGTACCCGGGACGACTATCTGGCCGGGGGCCTCATCGGTGGGGTGGGTGGTGGCGTCGGGGCGGGTGTAGGCATCGCCATGGCCGTTGGGATGACTGGAGGCGCTGCGGCCCTGGGCGTAGCCCTGGGGATCGTTGCCGGCTCCGGAGTATTCGGGGGAATCTGTTGGGGCTCCGGATACTACCATCGGAAGCGCCTCCTGGAGGTTCGGGCTGAAATGGAGGGAATCCTGGACCGGCTGGAGTTGGGAGAGGCACTGGAACCGCCTCCACCTTCCTGGCGGCGATGGGTGAGGAGACATTTCCACGGGGTGGCCAAGGATCTTCTGGGCGAGACGGACCGCAGGGGCCAAAGGTAGGAAGTGGGAGGAGAAGGGGTCGGATTCTTTGTTTGCCAAACCGCCCGTTGTCGCGAGATATTAAAAGATGATCTTGGCACCCCTATCGGACCCGAATCTCCGGGCCATGGTGCGTCGGGCGGCTCTCCCGGAGGAAGACGTCTTCCACCGCGTCGAGGAGGTCTCTGAGGCACTGCGGTTTGGGTTTCCCCGTCTCCTGGTCTATCAGCCCGACGATCGTTTCGATCTGAACGGGAATCTGGAAACTTGGAAGAGGCGGGTCCCCACGCTGGCCCTTGCCCGGGCTACTCTGAAGGGTTGGGAGTCTGCATGGCACGCCCAGGGCGTCGCCGTGAGTCGGGTCGACGACTCGGCTCTTCGCCTCAGGGCTCTCATGCGGCAAGCTGCGGGCTCCGTGGGATGGGTAGACGGGGTGTTCGCAGACCTCACTCTCATCCTGGGCCGCGGCCTACCCAGCGACTTCAAGGGGTTCGCACGCAGGGTGATGGAGTACCCGTCCCGGTACCAGTCGCTCTCCGATCTCGAGGCCTTCCAGGAGCTCTCCCCAGGTGCTCTGAAGGCCCGTTTTCGGCGACGAGGCCTCCCCTCTCCCTACACCTATCTTCGCTGGTTCAGGGTAATCTCCGCCGGGCGACTCCTGTCGGATGCCCAACAGACGACGTTGATGGCCTCGTTCCGCCTGGGCTTTACTTCGGACGGGAATTTCTGTCGTTGGATTCAGGCGACTTCCGGGTTTCCCCCGTCAGCACTTCGAGGCAGGGAGGGGAGAATGACCCTCTTATTCAGGTTGGCTTCCGAGGGCTTCCCTGAAGGGGCTATAGAGTCCTGGGGGAGTCTGGGTGGGGTCTTCCTCAGAAGAGTTGCCTGAGGGGGCCCAGAAGCGCCCAATCTCTCTGAAACGCAAAAGGCTCTCCCGTGGGGGAGAGCCTTCTTTCTTTCTCCATCCCTTCCTCGGGGAAAGAGACGGAGGCGCCCTGGCTTCAGCTCCTCAAGCGCCGCTGCCTCCGTCGTTCACGCCGGATCGCAGCTTCACGCTTCCGCTTCCGTTGGGCACTCGGCTTCTCGTAGAAGCGCCGCTTCCGGAGCTCGGAGTAAAGGCCGGACCGCTGAACTTTCCTTTTGAACCGACGGAGGGCCCGATCGAGGCTCTCGTTGTCCTGGACGATAACTTCCAAACCGATCACGCTCCCTTCAAGCGTTCTGAAACACAGTGAGCTTAAAAAGATAGAAAAGCCTGTTTCCGCAGGCAACCCGTCAGAAGAGGTCCAAACCCTAGGGCAGGCGTCCAGCTCTGTGGAGGGTGTGAGTGTATAGAGCGTAGGAGGCCCGGTTGGCCAGAAAGTCCTCGGCCCATTCTTCAAATGGGGGGAGAGGGAGGTGCGTTTCGATAAACTCCACCACCATCATGGAAAACTGGATGAGATCCTTGGCTCCGAAGTCGAAGGGGCGCCCTTCAAGAATCTGATCCACAGCTGCCTCGAAGTCCTCGGGCTTCACCAGGGCGATGAAATGACAGACCTGGTCCAAGCGGTAGGAGGCGTAGAGAGATTGGAGCTGGCCCAGCTCCAGCTGTTCACTATCGTCTTCTCCCTGTCCCCAGCCACCAGCCATCTCCTGAGAGTTTTCCGCCAACATCTGACGAAACCACCGTCGTAGCTCCGGAGAGCTCTCCAGAGCCTTCTCTCTTGTGTGAATGGCCGAGTCGAGGAGTCCTTTCAGGAGGGGCCGGCCCAGCCCGCGAGCCTTCTGGTCGATCTCGGCTTCGGTCTGTTCCAGAAAGATGTCGGCGGTCCTGACCTCGTCCTCCTCCAACTCTCCGTCCTTGGGTCTGAACGAGAAGAATCCATGCCATCTAAAGCTCGGATCCTGGTATGTCACCAGGAAGCAAGCCCAACTCTCACCCTCGTTCTCGAGGAAACCAACGGAGCGGCGGCGGAGAGGTTCCAAACCTTGGGTGTCCCAGGGAAGAGTTATCTATCGAACGGCCGGGCATCCGGCATCGAACGCCGTGCAAAGATGTTCTTGGACTGAAAAAGGGGCAAGCGCGTCGGCCCGGACTTCTTCCCGAAAACCCCGGAAAGACGACATTCTTGCGGAGTCGGTAAACATTTGATTATCGTTGAAATCGCCGACGTAACTCTGTAGTGAAATCCAGGGAGCCGGGTTCTCGATGACGGATCTGTCCCCACAACTTCCTACGCCCTTATCCGGGTCTCGCCCGGAGGCCATGGCCGATGTTCCGGGCGTATGTGAGCTGACGCTCACCCGTGCCATTGTGCATTATCGGAGCGTCCACGAGGTAGACCTACCCGAGGGTCGGATCGAGGATATCGGGTTGGCCCTGGTTCTGGATGGACAGTATGCATCGGCTTCCCAAGCCGTCGACCTGGGCAGCGGGCGGGTCAAAGAATTGGATCTCAGCACGGAGATGGTGGTCCTGGACTGGGTTTATGAGCCCACCCTGGATCACGTGCACGGCCTGCTCCGGGCCGCTGCCGATCCCTCCTCGGAGGGGCGGGATGCCAGGGAGGCTCTTCGTCAATACTGCTTCGATCTGGCTATTCAGGTCTTGCGCCGAACCGGCTACGGGCCCCTTTCCCGACCCACCCTCCTGCGGATCGGATTCCGGGATATCTGCCGGGACCTGGATCTACACGAGGGAACCTCGGTCCGGATCGTGATGGGCAGGGGCCGTCTGGCCAGGGCCTATCTGGACGGGGACAGCAATGCCCTGGTCTTCCGCACTGCTTTCCAGGAGGCGGATCTGGTTCTGGAAGACGCTTTGGCTGGGGCTTTTCCAGGACGTGAGATCCGCAGGGTGGTGGGGGCAGACACCTCCGACGGTATCTCTTATCAGGTACGGTTCCCTCTTCCTCTGACCTTCCTCGAAGCCCGGGGTTTGGTCCGGGAGTTCCGGGACGGGCTCGCCCACCTCCTGGCCCGGTTCGAGCCTCAACGGTACAAAGCTCTTCGGGAGGTTCTCGAAGCCTTCGGTTCCCGTGAGACCCTTTCCCAGCTCTATCTCAGAGAGCCCAGGGGGTCCAGTCAGCCTGTATCCGCTCCGCCCCACCTGGGTGGAAGCGTCGTGCACTGACACGAGCCCGGGAATGGTGCCCCTTCAAGGCGGTCCCGACGATGGTTCCCGATCGTTGTCGATCCCAGGTTTGGTTGCCGAGGACCCGGCCTTGAAGTCCCGATACCGTGCATACCGCGCACGACAGGCTCAAGGCCTGGTGTCCATCCTCCCCAGGGATGCCATCCGACCCCTCTATGCACAAGCCAGGAGCTGGGCTGGCGAGGTCGGCGTAGAGGTGGGAAAAGACCCCTTGGCCACACTCCTCCTCTTCCTGCAAGAGATTCTGCCCCTGCCGCCCTTCGAGATCTGGCTGAAAGACCGGGGAGAATATCTGGAAGCCCATCTGGAGGAAGAGTTCACTTCCGCCCCAGCCCATCACCGCGCCTCGCCGCCGGTGACCGTGGAATCCCGGGCCATGACCCTGGGCCAATCCCAATGGAGGGCGAGCCTCAATCTCTTCCGCAGGGATGAGGTTTGGCGAGGGTTTATCAGCTTCCGCCCTGTGGGAAATGGGCCCGGTGTAAGAACTGCGGATATCTTCCGTGAAGAGGATCCAGACGAGATCCGTAGCCGCTTCCTGGCGTACCAACCCCATACCCTACAGGCCTTCCTCCGCTCGGTCCTTTAGGATCGGTTTTTTGTAAAAAACAGGTCACGGCCGGACCACCCTATTCTTTCAGCAGTGATAAGGGAACCTCCTCTCAGCACTAGACTTACGAAATGGAAAGTGTCAAAAATCCATTTGTTCAGTGGATCAGGAACAAGTGGTTTAGGGGTTTTTGAGGATTTCTTAAGTGTTTGATGTGAAACGATTTACCAATACGGAGCCAAAAACCATTTTGGTCGGGAACAGGGTTGCGCCCTCATGAATCCGCTTTTAATTTCGTTCCGTCCGAGCCAATTGGGCCCCCCATCTCCACTCGGTTTTCGCGGCTACAGTGGCACTGGGGTGTGTAAATTCCTTATTTTTCTGACCTTAGGCCCCTACGAGGTAAGCCGATGTGGGAGACCCGCTCCGTTCAGATCAATGTCCGCCTCCCTCGGGACATAGCCGCGCAAGCCGAGGAGGTTCAACGGACCGATCCTGAATTCCTCAGTCGAGTGGTTCTTTATGGTCTCACGCGTCGGTCCATCTACCGCCACCTCCGGGACCGAGAAGAGTCCCCCCAACCGTCGGATACACCCACCGTTCCTCCTCCGGCCTGAATTCCCGAGAAGGACTTGACCTTTTGAATCTCGCGGGCCGCTGGCCCGCGTTTTGTCTTCTCACCATTGGACTCAGCCGATCCAACAAGCTTGACGCTTCTTCTCCAGGGCATAAACGTATCATGGTGGGGAGGACCCGTTCCCGAGCAGGTTTTTTTCCAGGTTCCCGAGCATAGTTCCGCTGCAGGAGGGACATTTGTGAGGTCGGAGGGACAGTCACCACCAGCTGGATCGAAGGGACCAGAGCCAGAGGAGATCCTCCGGGCCAAGTACCTTGATTTCTGCTCTGCTCAGGTGGCGGACATGCTCCTTCTGTTGAGTCCTGACGAGATGTTCATTCTTGCCCAGGACGCCGCCAGAGAGGCTGGGTTGTTGGGGGAGTTGGGGTATGAGCAAATCGTGACCCTGGCAACGGAGCGGGTATCCAAGAAGCTTGCGCTTCCCCCTTTCGACGTTTGGGCCCGGGACTACAAGGAAAACCCGGATCGGTATGAGCAATATCTGATGGGGTTCTGGGAGTCTGAGCTGCCAGGTCCACCCGACGGTTGACCCACCCGTGGACTCGTGAGATCAACCGGCCGCCGGGCCTCCCTCCTTCGAAGCCTCTTCGCTGTCCTTCTCTTCCCCGCACTGGGAGGGAGCCTCCTGGTCCTTTCCCCCATCCTGGCAGAGTGGCTCCTGTTCCAGCCTTCCCGTGGTGACCCGGGTCCTCCCCCGATGCTGGAAGGGGTCTCTGGTGAGGTCATCAGACTTGAGACCTCCGATGGGATATCCATCCAGGCTTGGTGGTTTCAATCGCCGGAGGGGCCTACCAGGGAAACCTCCGCTTCGGTGAGCTTGCCACCTCCCGGGGTTTTGTTTCTGCATGGGAATGCCGGGGACATTTCCCACCGGACGGAACTGGCACGAGGCCTCTTGGCCCAAGGCCTCTCTGTCCTCCTCTTGGAGTACAGGGGGTACGGGGGGAGCCACGGATCCCCATCGGAGGAGGGGTTCCGGTTGGACGCAAACGCCGGGTACGAATTTCTTCTTCGGCGCTTGGGGGATCGACGACGAATCGTCGTGTTCGGGAGGAGTATGGGGGGCGCTGTGGCTGCTCGCCTGGCCGCAGAATACCCACCGGGAGCTTTGATTCTCGAAGCGACCTTTACCTCTCTGGAGGAAATGGGGCGCTCCATCTACCCGTTCCTTCCCGGCTTTCTGTTCCGTCGGATCCGAGGCCGGTTCGATACGCGGTCCTGGATGTCAGCGATGGAGTGTCCCGTCCTCGTCGTTCATGGGACAAGAGACGAGATCGTTCCGATTCGCATGGGAAGGGAGCTTCTCGAGGCCGTTGGGCCCAGAGGTGTGTGGATGGAGATCGAAGGCGCGGGGCACAACGATGTGTTCTGGGTGGGTGGTGAGGCCTACTTCCGGGAAATCGCCGAATTTGTGAAGGAAGCAGGACGGGGCGAGCCCCGGTAGTAGGCTCGCCCCGCTCGATCCTTGGCGGTGCCAGCGGGGCAAGGCTACCGGCACATCGACCAGGTCAGAAGGGAAGGTCGTCGTCCGGCTCCGAGATGGGTGAGGAATCGGGACCACCTCCTTGCCGATCCGGCCCACCCATGGGCGGGCCACTCCGGAAGCCACCCTCAGAGGGTCCACCGGAAACCGAGCCCAACATCACCATCTCATTGGCCACGATATCGGTCCAGTATCGGGTCCCCCCCTGGTCGTCTTGGGTTTGAGAATATTCGATTCGACCCTCTACATAGAGCCGGTCCCCTTTGTTCACCCACTGTTCCACGATATCCACCAGGCGACCAAAGAAAGTCAACCGATGCCAATCGGTGCGTTCTTGCTGTTGACCGCTCCGATCCTGGTAGGACCGATTGGTGGCCAGGGACAGCTTTGCCACCTTCGACCCCGAGGGGGTCATACGGATCTCGGGATCACTTCCCACGTTTCCAATCAACATCACCTTGTTCAGGGACCGGGCCATCCTCTTTCACTCCTGGAGTTAGATACGTCTTGTCGGAGGAGCCCATCGGCCCCCCCGACCGTTGCGCGGGTGATGGGAAAAAAGGTAGAGGCGTGGGTACGAAATTGAAATGCCCCTCTGGGCCCCTCCTCCCTCCCCTGCTGGCGTCTGAAGGGTTCGGTTTCCTACCTTTTGCACTTGGCTTGGTCGTTTTCCCTTGGCCCATTCCCGGCCCCGAAACAGGAGCAGATTCCGTGACCGATCTCCAATACATACGAGTTTCCTGGGAGGGAGAGCTGGCGATTGTCACCATCGATCGGGAAGAGAAGCTCAACGCCCTCAATGCCGAGGTGTTCCTGGAACTTGGCAGTGCCATGGATAGCCTCCGGTACGACGACGCCGTGCGGGGGGTCATCATTACGGGAGCTGGCCAGAAAGCTTTTGTGGCCGGCGCCGATATCGGGGAGTTGGCCAAGATGGATGCTCTCTCAGGGGTACAGGTGAGCCGGACAGGTCAAGGAGTGTTCCGGAGCATCGAGAGGTTCCCCAAACCCGTCCTGGCGGCGGTTGGTGGGTTCGCCTTGGGTGGGGGATGCGAGCTGGCCCTGGCCTGTCACCTGCGGATCGCCAGCCAGAATGCCCGGTTCGGTCTCCCGGAAGTCACCCTTGGTATCATTCCCGGCTACGGTGGGACGGTCCGGCTGGCTCGCCTCATTGGAATGGGGCGGGCAGTGGAGATGACGCTGACCGGAGAGATGATCGATGCCGAGAAGGCTCTGGCATTGGGTCTGGTGAGCACAGTCGTTCCTCGGGAGGAACTGGTGGATCAGGCCAAAGCGTTCCTACGCAAGGTCACAAAGAACGGACCCCTGGCCGTTCAGATGGCGCTGGAATCGATTTACCAGGGAATGGACGGAACCCTCACCGAGGCCCTCACCTCCGAGTCCAGGATGTTCGGCCTTTTGGCCTCCACCGAAGACATGAAAGAGGGCATGACCGCCTTTCTGGAAAAACGGAAGGCACAGTTCAAGGGGCAGTGACCCAACGGGACCCGAGTCCACTCCGTCGAACGCCCTCGCCCAAGCTGTCGAGGCAGGCCGGTCCGGCCCCACTCCAGCCCCTGTCCAGGTACCCGATCCTGTCGGGAGGACAGAGGTTCTCCCCCTCCGATCCATGACGGCACCTCTCTTTCAGTGGGTCGTGGGGGCGTGTCAGGGGCGCCCCTCGGGCCCCACGGATCCAGCTGGCCTCGGAAGGGCCGTGAAACGCCGGAATCCCTTCTCTTTCAAGGCTTTCCGCCCCCGGAGCGGGGTAGCCAAGAGCCCCGGCATTGGCTAAATTTTCTCATGCTGAAAGGGATCCTTCCAGGCCTCCCGCCGTGCACCTGAGTCAGTTGCAGCTCCGGCACTTCCGGAACCTGGCCGAACAGCAGCTGGACTTCCCGGCCGAAGGCGTAGCCATCGTCGGCGAGAATGCTCAGGGAAAGACGAATCTCCTCGAGGCGATCTATTACCTCGAGACATTCCGGTCCTTCCGAGGCACCCGGGATGACCGTCTCGTGGCCTTTGGCCATGAGTTCTTTCGGATCGAGGGGCACCTCGATCAGAATCCGAGTTCCGGAGGAGTGGAGGTGGCCGCGGCGTTTCAGCTTCGCGGAAAGCGGAAGAAGGTCACCGTGGATGGCCTCGAGCCTGAACGCCTTGGGGATGGCCTGGGCCGGTTGGCCGCCGTGGTGTTCTCCCCGGCTGATGTGGGGCTGGTGAGCGAGGGCCCCGGTGCCCGGCGCCGGTTTCTGGATATCGTTCTTTCGTTGAGCGAGGAGGGTTACCTCCAGGGACTTCAACGTTTCCGCCAGGTGCTCAGCCAGCGAAACGCGGCGCTGAAGAACGGGCGGGGGCAAAGCGCCATCGAGGCGTGGGATCAGGGGCTGGTGGAGAGTGGATCCCGGGTGATGGAGTCCCGACTTACCTGGGTAGACCGGTGGGCAGAAGCCTTCTCGGACTACTTCAAAAGGGTCTCCGGGTCCCGGGCAGCGAAGATGGAATATCAACCCGGATTCCGAATGGATGGTGTCCGGGACCGGGAAGAAATCGGATTGGCGTTCAGGGAGGCTCTTGCCGACGCCAGGGACCGGGAACTTCGGCTCGGGAGTACCGTCGTTGGCCCCCAACGAGACGACCTCGTCCTGACCGTTGAGGAAGAAGGAAGTCTTAGGGAGCTGAGGGAATACGGATCTGGAGGGCAGCGCCGAACTGGAGCTCTTGCTTTGCGCTTGGTTGAGGCGGCCACCATTCGAACCGTGCGGAAGCAAGAACCCATCGTCCTCATGGACGATGTCTTCGGCGAGCTGGATCCAGGTCGGAGTGAACGGATTCTGGCCCTCATGGAGGAGGAAGAAACCGGACAGGTCTTCCTTACCGTTCCGAAGGAAAGCGATATCCGCCTCAGGCGGGACTCCCTCCCCCGGTGGTGCATCCGAGGGGGATGGGTGGAGAGATGATGGTGGCGGGCTGCGGAGCCCACCGGATGAGGGAATGGAGGAGGCTCGGCCTTGGCTGAAACCAAAGGGCCGGAAAAGGTCGGAGAGATCCTGGAGACGTTCCTTAAGAAGGCCGGCCTCCGAGAGGCCATCACCAGGGTGGACGTGGTGGAGGAGTGGCAGG
>CBDUAX010000144.1:0-9487 GCA_965365235.1 uncultured bacterium | reverse complement strand
GACGTGGTCATCCTCCTGGATTCCATCACCCGCCTGGCCCGGGCCTACAACGTGACCGTCCCCCACTCGGGGAAGATCCTCTCGGGGGGGGTGGACGCGAATGCCCTCCACAAGCCCAAGCGGTTTTTTGGAGCGGCCAGGAATATCGACAGCGGAGGCTCCCTCTCCATTATCGCAACCGCCCTCATCGAGACCGGGAGCCGGATGGACGAGGTGATCTTCGAGGAGTTCAAGGGCACCGGGAACATGGAGCTGGTCCTGGACCGCCACATCGCCGACAAGCGGATCTTCCCGGCCATCGACCTGAATCGTTCCAGCACCCGGAAGGAAGAGTTGTTGCTGACGGAGCAGGAGTTGAACCGCGTCTATCTGCTACGGAATTTCCTGTCCGACATGCCCTCTGCCGAGGCCATTGAGTTCCTCATGGAACGGATGAAGCGGGCCAAGACGAACCAGGAGTTCCTGGATAGCATGGCGGCAGGGGCGTAAGAGCCCGGACCGGAGCCGCCCTTTCGCAGAAGGGATGCGGATCCTCTCGGCGCCTCCACGTACGACCCACCCTCCTTTACCAGACCGGCCTCCGGTTCCAGGACAGAACCACTTTCCGAGCCCACCGAGGTGGGTCAGTCCGCGGTCCCATCCGGATGACAGCTGACGCAAGCCGAAGGCACGTACGAATACCCAGGCCGGCCCTCATGCTTGTTGTCCATCTGGGTCTGGCCGTGGACATGACAGGTGAAGCAGGTGAAGTCCGAGAAGTCGGTGGGATTCGTATGACAGGTCGAGCAGTCCGACCATCGGGGAGCATGTTCGCCGGTAAAGATGGGGAAATAATCGGTGTCGTGATTGAAGGCGGCGTCTCCCCAGGTGGTCTGGGTATGACAGAGGTTGCAGGTCGTGGGATAGCCCGATCCGTCGTGCTCACCGTCGTAGTCAGCCTGATGGCAGGCGACGCAGTCCGTTTCGTCCACCGGGTCGAAAAGGGGAGTGAAGGTGGCCGCGTCATGACAGCTGGTGCAGGGAGCGCTGGTGTGGACCCCGAGGAGCTGATATCCGCCTGAGGCGACTTCATGATTGAAGACGCCATCGCTCCAGAGAGTGGGGGTGTGACAGCCCGCGCAGTCGGTGGGATAGCCCGATCCCAAGTGGTGACCATCGTAGTCGGACTGGTGGCAGGCTACGCAGTCGCTCGTATCCACCGGGTCGAACAGGGGAGCGAAGGTGGCCGCGTCATGACAGCTGGTGCAGGCCGCCTCCATATGAACACCGGTCAACTCGAACCCTCCCGAGATCCCTGCATGGTTGAACTCCCCGTCGGACCACAGGGTCGGGGTGTGGCAGCTAAGGCAGTCCGTCGGGTAGCCCGATCCGGAGTGCCGACCGTCGTAGTCCGACTGGTGGCAGGCCACACAGTCGTTCGTATCCACCGGGTCGAACAGGGGAGCGAAGGTGACCGCGTCATGACAGCTGGTGCAGGCCGCCTCCATATGAACACCGGTCAACTCGAACCCTCCCGAGATCCCTGCATGGTTGAACTCCCCGTCGGACCACAGGGTCGGGGTGTGGCAGCTAAGGCAGTCCGTCGGGTAGCCCGATCCGGAGTGCCGACCGTCGTAGTCGGACTGGTGGCAGGCTACGCAGTCGTCCGCGTCCTCGGGCTCAAAAAGTGGCTCGAAGGTGCCTTCCCCATGGCAGGCGGTGCATGAGAAGCCTTCGTGCACCCCTCGCAGTTCGAAGCCACCCGAGATCGCACCGTGATCGAATTCGCCATCTCCCCAGAAGGTCGGGGTATGGCAAGCAGCACAATCCGTAGGGAACCCCGATCCTTGGTGAACCTGCTCGTACCGGGAAATGTGACATGCGGCACAATCCAGCGTATTGGCGGGGTTCGAACCGTGCCTCGAAGGTGCTGGGATCATGGCAGTTGACGCACTTCAGGCTGACGTGGATCCCGATCAGCTCGAAGCCCTCCGAAGAGGCAAGGTGATCGAACACCCCGTTCTCCCAAGCGGTGGGGGTGTGGCAGAAAGAGCAGTTCTGAGGGAACCCGCTCTCCTGGTGGCCTTGAGGGAAAGAACCCTGGTGACAGGTCGAACAATCCGACGGACCCTCAGGATCGAACCGGGGCTCGAAGGTTCCGGATACGTGGCAGGCCAGGCATGAGATGGACCCGTGGACCCCAAGAAGCTCGAACCCGTCGGATTGGAGGGTATGATCGAAGGAAGCCCCCTCCCAGACCGTCGGCGTATGGCAGAGTGTACACTGGGTGGGGAAGTCCCTCTCTCCATGCTTCCGTTCGTAGTCGGCGAGATGGCAAGCCTGGCAATCGTTCCCGTCGGCAGGCTGGAACAAAGGCTGGTAGTCGGAAGCAGCATGACAGGCGGAACAGGGCGCATTCAGGTGGACGCCTGAAAGCTCAAAGCCACCGGAAAGGGCGGCGTGATCATAGTCGGCATCGTCCCAGGTCGAAGAGGGGTAGGTGGGCTCGCAAGCGGCCGCCACGGCGAAGCAAAACAGCAAAAAAGCAAAGGGCCTCCACCTGAGGATTCTCCCCCGAACCGATGACCTGATTCCGATCGTCATTTGGATCCTCACTGAAAGATTTCGGGGAAGAAAAAAACCGCCCGGCAAATTTCTTCGCCCGGCGATACTCACGCCCCTCAAGGCCCCAGCCGACTTTGGGCCCACCTGGAGGGTCCGAACGATCCGTCAAATCCCCGTATCTTCCTCCCTTTCTTGCACTTTCCGTACCACCGGATTCCGGGGTCAATTCCCGGAAAACTGCCTCGTTTCAATCCTCCGGGGCTCCATCGTACCGTGGGTTAACGATCAATTCGTTACCCTCGAAGATTTTTCGGTCCCACGGAAAGATTATCGTGGCATCAGTTTCCAACGCAGTGAAGTCCGGCCTGAACCCGCCGTGTCGGGTGAAACTCGTAGCGGTTCTCACCTCCTGCGGACCCAGGCTCCGAATGGAGGCCAACCCCATCCTTATTGTCTCTCCGGACGAGGTAATCTCGTCCACAAGGAGTACTTTTTTCCCCTGGCATTGGAGCGGGGCGGCGGAAAGAACCGCCGGGCGATCGCGGACGACCTCTCCCCCTTCTCGTCGAGAGATGGTGAGGGAGTAGAAATCCTTCCTGAGAATGGATGCCACGACTGCGCCAGGGATGACCCCGGCCCGAGCGATCCCCACTACCAGGTCCGGCTCAAAGTCCTCGGCTACCTTCAAGGCAAGAGCTCTACAGAGTTCTCCAAACATCTCCCAAGAGAGATCCAGGAATTCCCCCGGGTTGGGACCGGCGGCCGGGTCTAGCGGATTCGAGAAGGACATGGGTTTCTCCCTGTGGGGGATATTCAAGGTATGGATGCCCCCCACGAACTGCCAGAAGGTTGACGCCTACCGCTCCTCCCTGCCATCGTCCCAGGGACCCCAAGGGGAGGGAAATGGACGAAGCAGTGAAAGAGAAGGCCGACCAGAGGTTCAGGGAGGCCTTGGAGGCCACAGGGGCACGGGACCCCCGGGATTTCTACCGGAAGGCTCTCCGGGAACTGAAGGACTCGAACCCAGCCGGATACGACCGGGCAGTGAACCACTTCCACAAGCTCCTGGTTCCGGCGATCGCATCGGGGGAAGCCGAGCCCCTGGGGGCCTGGCGAGAATACGGTCGCCTTTTGGCAGAAGAGGCGGGTGGGGGCCGAACGGTGGAGATCGACGCGTCCGGCAGAGCCCAGCCCTACTCCCCTGACTCCCCCCTGGATCGCCTGGTCCTTCATCTGCCCGATCAGCGAAACATGCGGGCCATCCTGGTATCCCTCCCGCCCCATCCCTCCCCTGCGCAGCGGGCGAGCTTCGAGCTCCTGGTTCGGGGGAAACAACGAGTTCCCACCGGATAGCCGGCCACCGACTGATCAGCTGGTCACTGACAAAGGGCGTCGCGTGGTTGTGCCGCGGCTAGGCCCCAAGATCTGCAGAGGGTCGGCAGCCTGCCGAACTCAGGTCTGACGCCCCTTCATGGCCGCCATTGTGGCTTCCACATCCGGCGGAGGCTGGGTTCGAAGGCTCACCACGACCGTCGCCAGGAAGGCCACAGGGAAGGCGGGCAAGAGCTCGTAGAGGAGCCCATCGAGGGTCGGAATCCCATTCCAGAGGAATGTGACGACGGTCCCGGTCAGGAGCCCGGCGAACACTCCCGCCCGGGTGAGGCGTTTCCAATAGAGGGCGAGAATCGAGGTTGGGCCCAGGGCCGCACCCAGCCCGGCCCAGGCGAATAGGACCAACCAGAACACGAGTTCTTCCGCCAACCACCCCAGCACGAGAGAGGCCACCACGAGCAGGGCCACGGTCACCCGGGAGTAAACCACCAACCGTCTACCCGGGATCTCCCTCTCCTTGGCAAGAACCTTTTGGTAGCAGTCCCTTACCAATGCCGAAGCGGCCACGAGAAGCTGTGAATCCGCGGTGGACATGATGGCGGCGAAGATGGAGGCGACGACGATCCCGAAGAGGATGGGGTGAAGGTGGGACTGTGCCAACATGGGGTAAAGGTTTTCCGTATCCTCCGCCAGGAGAAGGCCCACCTCGGGGAAATACACTCTCCCGGCCATGCCCACCAAAACCGCCCCGGCTCCCATGACCACGTTCCAGGTGGTTCCGACCCATGCCGCCCATTTGAGTTGGTCGGGATCTCGGATCGACATGTACCGGACCAGGATATGCGGATTTCCCGGCGACCCGAGGCCGATCCCCACAAATCCCAGCCAGGCCCCAAACCCAAGGGAGATTGGATCTACAAAGGCAGGATCATACGCCTGAAGCTCGGCCATCACCGGGCCCCACCCGCCCCCACTCGAAATGGCGATGAAGGGGAGAATGACCAGGCCAAGCATCATAAAGACGGCCTGGAGGGTGTCGGTCAGGCTTACGGCCAGGAACCCGCCCATCATGGTGTAGCCCAGGACGATGGCCGCCGTGATAAGAACGCCGGTGCTCTCGGCGACGCCGAAGCTGGCCGCCATGGCCTTCCCGCCCCCAACGAATTGGGAGGCGACGTACACAACCATGAAGATCAGGATCACCAGGGCCAAGGTGAGTCGGAGTGCCCCATCCCTATCCCCCAACCGGGCGGAAAAAAAATCCGGGAGGGTAACGCAGTCGTAGGTTTCGCTGAAATGTCGAAGGCGCCTGGCATAGGTAAGGAAGAGGATGAACTCCGCCGCTGTGTATCCGGAGACCGCCCAGAGAGCCGAGGCCCCCATGGCATAGGCCATCCCCGTGACACCAAGGAGTAGCCAGGCGCTCCGGCCCGACACCACAGCTGAGAGGGCCACGACGAAGCGGTTCATGCTCCGCCCGCCCACGAAGAACTCCGAGACGCCTTTGGAAGAGAACCGAGTCGAGTAGATCCCAATCAGGACCAGGAGGAAGAGGTACCCGAGGAACGCCACGACCGCAGCCCCACTGGCGACGATCTGGACATCGGCCACGCCCTCCTGCACCTAGAAACCTCTCCGGGTGAGGGGGCGGGCTGCATCGCCCGGACCGGGGTTTTCACCCCCCCGTGCAACGGTCACGACGGCCCTCAGTCCTCAACCAGATAGGCGACGGCGAAAGCGCCAATCCCTGTGTGGGTGGCGATCACCGGGGTCGCCGGCGCGGATAGGATCTCCACGTCTCCGTATTCCTCTTTCAGGACTTCGGTGACCTCGTCCACCACTTCCGGCCGCCCCACGTGGGCGACCCCGAAACGAATCTTCTGGGCCCCCGGTGGAATCTCCTCTCGCAGAATCCGTAGCAACGCAGGAAGGACCCTCTTTCGCCCGAACGCCTTCCCGGCCGGAAAGACCGATCGACCATCGGTGGGCACCGCCAGGATTGGCTTGAGGCCGAGGAAAGTGGCCAACCAGGCCTTCCCCTTTCCGACCCTGCCGGAAGCCAGTAGACGTTCCATTCGGTCCACCGTGAGAATCACACCGGACTGCTGTCGGATGCGATCCAACTCTTCCACGATTTCCAGGGGGGGGAGCGCGAGCTCCGCAAGCTCCGTCGCCTTGAGGACGAGGAGGCCCGTAAGGAGGCTGGCCCCGTAGCTGTCAACGAGATGGACCCTACCTTCATCGAAATGAAAGGCCGCCGCCTCCGCCGACTTGAAAGTCCCGGAAAGGTTCGAACCGAGGAAAACACCCACCACCTCCTCGGCTTCCTCCGATGCCCTCCGGTATGCCTCCAGAAAGGAGGCCGGCGAGGGCTGGGATGTGGTGGGCAGGGCACCTCCCTCCCTCAGCTTCTCGTGGAACTCCTGGGCCGTCACATCAACACCATCCCGAAGACTCTGATCCCCTTCCACAAGTAGGAGCGGGACCACCTTGATGCCGTGGGCCCGAATGATCTCTTCCGGAAGGTCCGCCGCGCTGTCGGTGACGATCCCCACCGGGCGCCGGGCCAAGGTCAGGTGGCCCTTGGCGGCCCGTTCGGCTGCAGCGTGTTGGGCCTGCATGTCCTCGGCCTTGTGAGTGACCAGGCTCCCGAGTGTCTTCAGATAGGCGAATACCTGATCCGGCTCGTCGGTGTGCACGTGAACCTTCAGGACGTCGCCGGATCGGATGACGATGAGGGAATCGCCTTCCTGTCGCAGCTGATCCTGGACCGTTTTCTGATCGGGCAACCCCTCCCCGCGAACCAGCGCCTCTGTGCAGAACCGAAAGCGCTCTGCTGTCTCTGGATAGTCCACCTGCCCCACCGCCGGAGCCGTTTCTCCAAAGTCCGGGGGCCGGTCCAGAGTGGTGAGTGGATCACCATTGATGTAGTTGAGGACCCCTTCGAGAAGATGGACAAACCCTTTGGCTCCGGCATCCACGACCCCGGCCTTCTTGAGTTGCGGGAGCAGGTCCGGAGTTCGAGCCAAGGAGGTCCGGGCTCGGTCCACCAGGTGCTCCATAAGCACCTGGAAATCATGTGCCTTCGCGTCCAGAGCGGCAGCCCTCAGCGCTTGGCTGAACTCGGCCGCCGTAATGCGGGCCCTCCCTCGAGTGCGTTCGGCGAACCCTAGGAGAAAGTGGGACAGCATCATTCCAGCATTCCCTCGTGCTCCCAGAACCGCCGCCTGGGCCGCCTCATTGGCCACGGCATGGAACTCCCGGGCCGTGCTCTTCCTCAAACGATCCGCGATGGTCTGAACGGTGAGGGAGAGGTTTGTGCCTGTATCCCCGTCGGGGACGGGGAACACATTGATCCGGTTCAGCTCGGAGCGCTGGAGTTGTGCATGCTCACATGCAGCCAATAGTGACCGGCGCAACCGTGGGCCATCCAGGTAGGAGATCCGCATGGCCCGGAAGATCTATCTGCGCCTGGGTTTTTGCAACGAGAAGACTCTCGAGAGAACCCTCCACCCCCCCCTTGCGTAGGACTCTGCGACCATGCCTTCTTCCTGGAAGCCTCTGAGCCCGGGGGCCTTTGGGGCCCCTCTTTTTCCTGGAGGTTGAGCGGTCTCGAGACAACCCAACAAGAACCCTCGGCCGGCCCCGCCTGGGGCCGGAGGAACGAGAATCCACGTGCGCGCTCCTATTCGACTGGTCATCGGTGGA
This sequence comes from uncultured bacterium, assembly GCA_965365235.1. GTDB lineage: Bacteria > Gemmatimonadota > Gemmatimonadetes > Longimicrobiales > Gaopeijiaceae > CBDUAX01. The sequence goes on along the minus strand of CBDUAX010000144.1, from coordinate 1,903 downwards.
GTCAGGACCCTCCCCCTTCTCCTTGTCCTCCTTCTTGCCCAGGGCCCTCGCCTGGCGGCCCAGAACCCGATGGCGGCCCAGACTGGAGGGGTCCCCGGCCCAGGGGCCACCATCCGGGCCGTCAGAACCGCTGAGGCCATTCGCATCGATGGCGTCCTGGACGAGGGGATCTGGCAAGAAGCCCCCTCCGTCACGGGCTTTCGGCAACGGTGGCCGGCAGACGGATCCCCCGCCTCCGAGCGGACCGAAGTCCGGGTAGTTTATGACAACCGGGCCATCTACTTCGGCATGGTCATGTATGACTCCGAGCCGGGATCAATCATGCGGAGCATCCTCCACAGGGAGGGGCGCATCGACAAGGATGATCGAATCATCATCGCTCTGGATACATATCTGGATCGTCGTAGCGCCTACATCTTCGAGTTGAACCCCTTTGGTACCCAAGGGGACGCCCATTTCACCAACGAGCGACTGATCTTCCCAGACGACTGGATGTGGGAAGGGGTGTATGAGAGCGACGCCCGGATCACCGATCGAGGTTGGGAGTTGGAGGTGGCCATCCCCCTTACGACCATTCGCTTCGATGGGGAGGAGGTTGAGAGCATGGGGGTGGCCTTCTACCGGTCCATCCGCCGGAAAAACGAGGAGGTCACCTGGCCCCATATCTCCCTGGCATACCGCGGGACTTTGGAGGGCGGGATGGATCAAGCCTCCCAGTTCGGGACCCTGACCGGGCTGGAGGGGCTTCGGCCGGGGCGCCACGTCGAGGTGAAGCCCTTCGCCATCGCCGGTGCCCAGAAAACCCATGGGCTGGAAGACACAGAGACCACGACGGAGGTCGGGTTGGATGTGAAGTGGAGCATCACTCCCGGGCTCACGGCCGACCTCACCTATAACACCGACTTCGCGCAGGTGGAGGCTGACAACGTACAGATCAACCTTTCCCGTTTCGGCCTCTTCTACCCTGAGAAACGAGACTTTTTCCTGGAAAGGTCGGAACTCTTCCAGTTCGGAAATAGCCGTGAGACCGAGGTGTTCTTCAGCCGTCGCATCGGTCTCACAAACGACATCATCGGGGGTGGCCGACTCACCGGACAGGCTGGGCCTTTCTCCATCGGATTCCTGAACCTCCAGACCGAGGACATGAACTCCGGGGAGGCAGACGCGGGAACGATCCTGGGAGCGAACAACACCGTCCTCCGACTGAGAGGGGACGTGGGCCCAAGAGCCACCGTCGGAGGCATCGTCACCAACTATCAGAACTCCGACTCATACAACAGGGTGGCGGGGGCCGATCTCACCTACCGCTTCCTCAGCAGTAGCGGTTTCTACACCTGGTGGACGAACAGTTGGACCGAAGGCGAGACCGGGAACAGTACCGGGGCAGGATATGCCGGGCTGACCTTCCGAAACGACCGAGGGAACGTGGCGGTGGACTACACCAGTGTCGGGCGGAATTTCGATCCGGCCCTGGGCTTCGTCCAACGACGGGACATGGTGCGGTACGGAGGGACCGCAGCGTGGACGCCTCGTTTCGAGGAAAGCACCTGGGCCCGACAGCTCAGCATCAGCATCACCGGAAACTACATCGAAGGCCAGAACGGAGTCCGCCAGTCGGACCGGGCGGATCAACATACCTCCCTCCGTTTCCAGAACGGGAATTACGTGCTCATCGGCCTGACCCATCGGTGGGAGCGGCTGGAAGACCCCTTCGCCATTCGCTCGGGCACGGTCATCCCGTCAGGGGACCACCCGTTCAACTACGCCGGCATCCTATTCCGCACCAACGATTCCCGAGCGATTAGCGCGAACGGGGTCACGCACTATGGGGACTACTGGAACGGCACCTGGTTCCAGTATGGAGGCGGGGTCACCTGGAAGACCGGACCCTTCCTCGAGCTCA
>CBDUAX010000143.1:0-9520 GCA_965365235.1 uncultured bacterium | reverse complement strand
GCCTCCGCCTGCCTCTCTTTCGTGCGGGGGAGTCTCGGGATGGTGACGGTTCTGGCCAGCATGGTGTTTGCGGGGATCTCAGGGTCCTCAACAGCGGACACGGCCGCGGTGGGTTCGATCCTTCTGCCGGCAATGCGGGAGAGGGGGTACGACATGCGGTTCGCTGCGGCCCTTCAGGCGGCCGCGGGAGCAATTGGTCCGGTGATTCCGCCCAGTATTCTCATGATCGTCATCGGGTACGTGACCGGGACCTCCGTGGCCCAGCTCTTCCTGGCGGGCGTGGTCCCGGGGGTCCTCATCGGGATCAGCCTAATGGTGGTGGCCTACCGGCAGGCCCTCAAAGAAGGCCCTGACTTTGATGCCCCGGTGCCTTTTGAGGCCCGGAAGGTTCTGACTACCGGATTGAAGGCTATCCCGGCGCTGGGTTTGCCCCTGTTGATCGTCTTCGGAATCCTCGGAGGGATCTTCACGGCCACCGAAGCCGCCGCTGCCGCCGTCGTCTATGGTCTCGCGGTGGGACTCATCCTCTACGGGGAGATCGGATGGCGGGATCTTCCCTCCATCGCCCTGGAGGCGGCCGAGAGAGCTTGCGTGGTGCTGTTCATCGCTGCCACGGCAATGTTATTCGCATGGCTAGTGGCGGCGAACGAGATTCCCCAGGCGTTGGGAGCTTTTCTCCAGGCCCACATCAATGACCGCGCGCTCTTCCTCGTCTTCCTGAACCTCGTCCTGCTTCTTATTGGGATGTTCCTCGAAAGCTTCTCAGCGGTCATCGTGTTCTTGCCGATTCTGTTCCCGTTGGCACTGGACTTCGGGATCGATCCGCTTCACTTCGGGATCCTCGCCACGGTTAATCTTGCCATCGGATACATCACCCCACCCTACGGCGCTACGCTCTTCGTTGCCTGCGGAATCTCGGGTCAAAGCGTGCGTGGTGTGAGTGCTCGAGTCGTACCCATCTTGATCGCGATGCTGGTGGTCCTCCTTCTCGTGACCTACTTGCCCGAAACGGTGTTGTGGCTACCGCGGATGGCGGCCCAATGATCCCAAGGACCGGAGGTCCGGCTCTCCCGACCGTCTGTTCGACCGGGGGCAAGACCCTCCCCCTTGAGAAAAGAGTGACGGCGTTCGCCCGATCTCTTCTATTCGTCGTTATCGGGATCCAATGGGGTTGCGCCCCCGAAGATGGTGTTCTTGTCCTGAAGGCCGCCCTCTCCCAGAACCATTCCGAACCACAGGTCCGAGCCGTCGAGCTGTTTGCGGATCTGGTTTCCGAGGGGACGGATGGTCGAATTCGGGTCCAGGTCTACCCCAACAACCAGTTGGGAAATCAGCGGGATGTCGTTGAGGGATTGCAGATGGGCAGCATCGAGTTGGCCAACATCGCCAGCGTGATGGCCAGCTTCGTTCCGGAGATCAATCTCTTCGAGTTGCCTTTCCTCTTCGATGGACCCGAACATTTTGACGTTGTGATGAACTCGTCCATTGGAACGGGCCTGGCACCGGCTTTCGAGAGTCGGGGAATGCACCTGTTGGGTTTCTTTGATGTGGGCGAACGTCACATCATGACCACACAGCATCCAGTCGAGAGGCTGGAGGATCTTCGGGGCCTCAAAATCCGGACGATGGAAAACCGACTGCATCTGGCCACGTTCAAGGCGTTTGGTGCGAATCCACTCCCCATGGCCTACGGTGAGTTGTATACGGCCCTGGAACAGGGAGTCATCGATGGCGCGGAGGCTGCGGATCCCAACTACTTCGCGAAGCGGTTCTACGAACCGGCCCCTTTCTGGGCCCGCATCGGTTGGATCCGGCTGGTCGAATCCGTGGCGATGAGCCGCTCTTTCTACGAGGGCCTGTCCGCCGGAGACCGGGCTGTCATCGATAGCGCCGCCGGTACCATGATTCGTCAGCAGAGGAGATGGTACCGGACTGAGGCCGATTCCGCCTTCCAACGGCTAAAAGCAATGGGCGTCAGGACCACCAGTCCCGATCGAGGGCCATTCCGGGCCGCTGCCAGAGGTGTCTACCAGGATTGGGCCCCACGCGTAGGAGGGATGGAAAAGATCGAAGCGATCCTAGCCGCGGGTGATTCGACTGGGATCAGATGAGGGCCGGTGGCATGTGGGTACGCCGGATGGAAGCGAAAAGCGGCCGGTTTTTCCTGGGTCGCCCCCGAGGGTTCACCTGACCTGCTTGAGGATCCGATCATGGAATACAGAGTACTCGGCCGGACCGGCGTGAGGGTTTCCTCCCTGGCCCTTGGCACTGCGAACTTCGCCGATCCAACCCCGGAAGACGAGGCCGGGCGGATCCTGGAACGGGCGGTCGAGGCTGGGATCAATGTCATCGACACCGGGAACAGCTACGCGAAGGGTGAGGCTGAACGGATTATCGGCCGGGTGCTGAAGGACAGGGGGCTCCGAAAACAAGTTCTGATTTCCACAAAGGTTTTTCCGCCAACCGGTCCCGGCCCCAATGACCGTGGGAGCTCGAGGCTGCACATCCTGAAAGCCTGCGAGGAGTCCCTCGACCGACTCCAAACAGACCATATCGACCTCTACTTCATTCATCGATTCGATCCTGACACCCATCAGGAAGAGACGCTCGCCGCCCTGGACGATCTGGTTCGGTCCGGAAAGGTGAGGTACGTGGCTTGCTCGACTCACCCTGCATGGAGGGTGATGGAGGCGCTGGCCATCAGCGATCGTAGGGGATATGCCAGGTACTGCTGCGAGCAGCCTCCCTACAACCTCCTGGACCGGCGCATCGAGAATGAGTTGGTCCCTCTCTGCCTCGAGCATGGCCTGGGGCTCTTTCCCTGGTCGCCTATCGGCCAGGGAGTGCTCATCGGTCGGTATGCAGATGCCGAATCCTTCCCAGAGGGCTCCCGAGCAGCCTACAGAGGCGGCATCTATGCGGAGCGGATCAACGAAGCAGGAATCGATGTGGGCAAACGGTTCGTGGCTCTGGCGAAAGAGGCGGGGCTCCCCCCCATTCAACTGGCCGTCCTTTGGGTGAAGGATCAGGTGGGGATCACGGCACCCATCATCGGCCCCCGTACCCTGGGCCACCTGGACGACTTCTTGCCGGTTGGCGACAAACGTTTGAGCCACGATCTACGAGAGGCATGCGACGAGTTGGTCCCCCCCGGCGGCATGGTGGCGAACTTCCACAACTCTGCGGGATGGGGTGCGAAGAGCAGGATCCTGGGTGTGGCGGATAGGGGGTAGGGGCCTGAAGTTAGTGGGCGACCTGGCCTTTCCCTGGGACCTTCCTGCGGTACGCGGATGCCCCTGGGTTCTCATCCATCCATCCAGCTCGATCCAAACCGAGGCGGACCATGGCTTTCCTGAAGCTCGAGTTCGAAAAAGGGGGGACCTTCCTTGCACGACTGCTGGAGGAAGAAGCTCCGAAGACCTGTAGCACCATCAAGGACCACCTGCCTTTCGAGTACCTCTTTCAACAGAGCATCGTTTCCGGTCAGGCCATGGTGGCCATCCCGCCGGATCTTACCGTTGAGCCTGAAAACCAACGGGTCGCGGGCATCCCGCCGGGGGCCCTCAGCTTTCTGGTCGCGGACGAGCCCGTCCTGGTGCCGGATGAGATCTATATCGCCTACGGGATCTTCATCTCCCGGGGGCTCACCGTCGATGCGAAACAACCGGTCAATGTGTTCGCCCAGATCGACGATGGGCTCGAAGAGCTGAAGGAGATCGGTGCAAGGATCATTCGACACGGGGCTGAGATGGTTCGGTTCAGCCTGAAGAGCTGAGGAGCCGACTCGAGAACGGAAGGTGCCAGGACGGACCACGGCCCCTCCCCTGAAGAGGGAGGGGCCGTGGGAGTTTGGCACGCTCAACGCTTCCAGGGACCTGTCGACGTTAGCGGTCTCCTTCAAACAGTCCCATAGCGGTGTGGAAACCGACCACGATGGCGACGTGGTGGATCATTCCGAAATCCGAGGCATCCGGACCCGTTGACTCCAGGGGTGAGGAGAATTGGATATGGTCGCGTCCCTCGAGTCGAATCACGAGGGGATCCTCACCCCACTGCCATGGTGTGATGAAGTCGATCCCTGCTCCGGCCGAGGCAACCAGGTCGAAAGATTCGTCACCGCCGTACGTCGTGCCGGCCGGATCGTAGGTGGTTGGAGGTCCACTTCCGAATCCCCAGTTCACGAGCCCCACACCCCCGGCAACGAATGGGAGCAATGACCGATTCGGGATTGGGGCCACCGGTCTTAGGAGGAGGCCCAGATCGAGCAGAAACACTCGGATGGCCCGGTCACCCTGGACCCAGGGGACCACGGGCTTCGAATAGCCGACTCTGGCTCGGCCACCGAGTCTTCCACCACTCAACCAATGGTCGTAGTGCCCGCTTACGATCCACGTCATGTCGGGCTTGAGGTCCACGACGCTTCCGCCACCCCCTCCATCGTTCAAGCTGGTGGGGAAGAGGACACCACCGTTCCATCCGATCGCACTCCTGTACCCCTGAGCCACGGCTGGCGTGGCCCAGGTCAGGCCCAGCATGGCCATGAAGAGGGCGGTATTGAGATATCGTCGCATGTCGATCCCCTGATTAGTCAGCATTTGGAACCCCCTGGTCACTGCAGATCACCGATGTCACGAGCCCTTACGTCGACGATCACCACCCCTCCGGCGTCTGTGACGGCGTAGAGCTTCAAGACCACGCAGTCCTCGCCGACACAAGCTCCCCCGAGGCCGTCATTGTCGGTGGGGAGCGGTGGCCCGACCCTGAGGGGGCCGACAACCAGATCACGGATGTGGAGTTGGCCTCTCTCGGTGAAGTGAGTCGTGTCCAGAATTCGCACGGTGTGGTCGGCTTGGCCAACGAACGCCAGGGTCTCATTGGATGAGGGCATACCTGGCGAAAAGCTGGGAAGCCCCGGGTGCAGGACGGCACCCGCACCTCCGGGTACGGTCTTCGTGACGGAACCTTGAAGTCGGAGATCAGTGGACCAGTAATAAGAACCCCCTTCTCCGCTCGCCGAACCCAATGATCCGTCATAGCTCAGGTCCAATCCGCTTACTCTCTCTGAGGCATTGTTGACCAGATCTGCCACCAGCAACCGGCTATGGATGGTGGCGGTAGAGGAGTTCCAGAGTGTGATCCTTCCGGGCTCATCCAGGTCCGTGCCACCCTCTCCGAAGGCGACCCAGTTCCGATTCCCGGACGCGGCCACGAAGGTTGTATCCCTGAGGGCGAGGCGCTCGATCTCCCATTTGGCCTGCTTCACATACCAGAGATCCGTATTCCCAGCCGCCCGGTGGACTTCCATTGCGGCAAGGGCGTCATCCAGGGACACGCAACCACTGGTCACCACGGTCCCAGGGAACCCTGGCCTGTGGTCCCAGATCTGAACGCAGCTTCCGTCGGCTGCGGAGTAGACGCTATCCACGTGGACGATGGCGGTAGTCTTGTTGTCGGCTACCAGGTCCCCGGCGACCACCAGGAGTTGGGCTTCAGGCGCTGACCACCCCGCCTGATTTCGGGCCACGCGGATCGTCCCCGTGTTTGCGGCACTGGTTGGGCGAGTCGAGAAGAGGAGGCGCCCCGCGGCATCCTGAGCGATGAACTGGGGACGGTCACTGAAATCGTAGAATTGAGCGACCAGTTTGCCCTGGTCGACTTCCACCTCCCACAAGGCGGTATTCTGAGTGACATACCGTCTATCGAGATCCTCCCGGGGGGTGCCGGCCAAGGAGACATGGGAGATGCTCGTCCCACCTGAATTGGCGACGAACAGGCTGTCCCCCCTCCCGTTCAGAGCGAGGCCCCAAGGCTCGGCTCCGACCCAGACTTCAGAGCTCCAGGTGCCAGGGTCCGCCTCGAGAATCTGGACCCGGTTTCTCGAGAGGTTCGATGCATACACCCTGGCGCGGAGGCTATCGACGAGAATGTCCGCGAGCGTCCCGCCTCCCGGGGCCAGGGAAGTACGACCCGAGACGGCAATAACCTGCCGGGTTACCGGAACCGCATTGGCGATAACGAAGGAGTTTCCACCAATTATCGCCGATGAACAGGCGACCTGGTCGGTGAACTCCTCACTGACAGCGCCGCCGCAATTCCCTTCCTCATCGTATGCCAAACCAGAGAAGAGAATGCCTAGGGTATCGGGCAGGTTCAGGGGATCGATGAAGGGAGGGGTGAAGGAATACTCACTTACCGCGGTGTCCCCAGCCTGGCCGACGAACTCATCGGATGGGTTCAACACCAGGGTATCCACACGGCTGGTGTTGGTGACGATTGCGGTCAGAGCGGTGCTGGCGATCCCAGACCCACCTGGGTTGTCGAAGGCCTTGATGGTGACCTTGATCCTGTCGCCCACCTCCATCCGCGGAGCGGTTTCCACAGAGAGGCTCACTGTCGGGGCCTGACCATCCACGTTGGTGATCGACAGATTGACATTCTCGGCCTGGGCCTGCACCCCCTGGGTATTTGTGCCGCTGGCGGAAATCTGGAGATTCCCAGAGGCACCGGTGGGAATGTTGACGGCGGTATCGGCTTGCACCTCGTTCCGTGGAGGAGAGATGGGAATGGAGATGGTCTGATTCACAGCCCCTGATATCCGAACCGTGATGGTGGATACACCCTCCACATCCGTCGCTGCGACTCTGATAGGTACACGCTGGCCAGCCTGGACCTCGGCCCCGTTCACCGGGGAGAGAACCGAAACCACCGGCGGGTCCACATCCGCCGGGACTGGATCGTAGAGCGTGTCACCATCACACCCCGAAAGGGACATGATCCCTGCAAGTAGCACGAGGCCTATCTTCCGTCCCATGAGACGGTCAGGCTTGACTATCCGGCCTTCGCCCATTCGATCCTCCCTGCGGTGGAGATTTTTGTTCTGCTCGTGTCGAATCCCCTCCCGCCCAGCATTTCTTCAGTAGGCGGCAGAGACTTCATCCGCCCTGATTTGGCAAAACTCAAGCCATCGCCCTCTTCCTGGGGCCCCGACCTCGGGGGCGGCGTCTCCAGAGAGGGGTGTTTTCGGGGATTCCTGGACCCCCCAAGACCATTCGCGAGGGTCGATACGGGAGGCGGCACCTTGAGAATCCCCTTTTAGAAAAGGGTGAAAACGGGTTTTGCTCCGAGAATCGCGAGGGGGGGGAAATCGTCTCGGGGATGGCAAAGGAACAGCCGCCGAAGAGAGCCCGGCACGCCCATGGGCGAGGGTTTTCCCTACCCAAAACAGGCCCCACGGAACCGAGGATTGGAAAACCCTTTTACAACTCCCGGATCTGCACCGGTTTCGCGGCTGTAAAGGTCTTTTACAGGATCCGGAACCCGGGGATCTCGCCAAATCCTCTCCTTTCCTGGTGTTGGGAGGGGGATCCTGGTGGTGGCTACCTCAGCCGGTTTTTTTCGAGCCCAGGGAACTGGTTGAGACGGATGGAGGCTCGGGACCAGGGGCCTTCCGGAAGGGTCTCATCAGGACCACCACCCTTGAGGGCGCCTGTCGCAAGCGCCCTTCAACATCGATACTGAGGGGGTTGGGAGAACCCTGGGGCTGCGAACCAGCCGCGCCGGCGCAGGCCAACCAAGGAAGGCGACCGAAGGAGACCGTTCCATGCCATCTAGCGTTCCCTCGTACCTGCTTCTTCCGGCTTCCCTCCTGTTGGCGGCATGCGGCTCCGAAAGGGCGGACCGTGTACCGATCGACCGGAACTCGACGGAATTGGTCGCCGGAGACGGACTCGAGGGGGGGGAAGCAGCCCTCAGAGACTGGAACCACCAAATCCGTCGGGAGAAATTCGACCTCGTCCTCCCTGAGGTCATGAGGGAGAACCAGGTCGACATGTGGATCCATGTCATGAGGGAGAGCGTTTCCGATCCCTTTGGTGCGGAAGAGCTGGGCAGCACTTCAGGGGTATTTGTCTTCTCCGACCGGGGAGGGGATCGAATCGAACGCGCGGTCCTGGGTCGGCGTTGGGGGGACTCACACGCCGGGGAGACATGGAGGGTCACCTGGGACACCAAGCGGGTCGAGGAATCCGGGGCCTACGACATCCTGCAGGACCCGGTCTTGGTGAAGCAGCCTCCGGGAGGCCCTGAGACGGAGTACGACTACCGATTCCGGGGCCTGGGGGACTTCATCGCGGAACGGAACCCTCGACGCATTGCCCTGAATTTCAAGATGGAGCTGGGTCCCTATCCGACCACGACAAGGGTCCTGGATGGCCTCTCCCACACTGACTACCTCCTCCTGGTCCGGGAGATGGGAGAGCCCTTCGCTAGCCGGATCGTCTCGTCGGAGCGCTTGATGATGGAGTACATCGCCACACCCGTCCCCAGCGAGATCGAGTTGCTCAGGAAGATGCGGGAGGACGAGGTCGCCCGGGTTTTGGCCGCCTTCTCGGAAATCGTGCCCGGCACGACCCGAAACCGGGATGTGGGCCTGACCATCTTCCGACGCCGGGGCACGGGAGTATCCCAGAGGGGACGGACCCCGGGACATCAGGACGTGGTGATCCAGGGTGGGGACATCGTGGCTTCCCCGAGCCAGGGACTCTTCGCCTACGTGCTCCGGGCTGCGAGGAGGGGCCGCCGGAGGATATTCGGAAGATCTGGGCCGAATACCGGAAGATCGATGCGGTTCTGGCGGAGTCGATCCGGGTGGGCCTCACGCCCCGTCAGATCAAGGCGAACTATGAGGCCAGACTGGAGGCGGAAGGGATCGTTCTGAGGGACGACCAGCTTCACCTGTTCACCCCGCGGAACGACTTTGCCGCCTATACGGCTGGCTTCGAGGTGGGGAAAACCCACCTCAATATCGACTGTCACGCCATGGGGAAGGGGGCCAGGGAGGAAAAATTCGAGAATTATTTCGGACCAAGGATCGGATCCAACGGTCCCGAGTGGATGTGGGATATCCCCCTCCCGGCCAATCACCACTTCGTCCTGGAGTACTTCATCTACATGCCGTGGCCGTCCACCGAGCATGAGGACCAATATCTGTTCTGGTGGAACCACGAGCAGGCCATCGCCACGGAAACCGGTGTGGAGTACCTGTCTCCACCCCAGGAGGATCTCTACCTGATCAGGTAGTCCAAGCCGGGGGAGGGGAGGTGGCTTCCTGAGCGTACCGGGGCAACTCGGCGAGGAATTCGTCGATCAGGGACTCAGATGTGAGCCACGAGATCACATTGAGACGGAGGGCGAACCCGCCGGGTACCGGTGCCGCCGACACCCAATATTTTCCCTCCGCCTGGATCCCTCTCGCGATCAAACCCTGGAGCCTGTCTCGCGTCTTCCGGGCATTCTCCCCCTGGAGCCCGCCCCCGGCAACAGCCTCCCGTAGGGCCTCTGGCTCATATCGGAAGGTGACGATGGCCGTGGCGGGTGGGACGGCGATTGTCCAGTCGGGCCAACCTTCGATCGTCCCAGCCACCTTCTTCGTCAGCCTCAGCTGATGGTCCACAACCTGTGAATACCAATCGGCCCCCAGGTGTTTGAAGGCCATCCATACTTTCAATGCATCGAACCGGCG
>CBDUAX010000142.1:0-9521 GCA_965365235.1 uncultured bacterium | reverse complement strand
TCATAATCCTCGCGAGTGGAGGGGTAATCGTTTTACTCGCCTTCGTCACGGGCCAGCTTCCCTAAGCTGGGGCTCCGGCTGAAGCCCCAGCCACCCGCTCTCGAACCCAACGGCCAGCTTGGCCGATTGAAGATCCGATGACCAAATACACACTTTCGGCCCGTGGGGCCCATGCAGCTGAAACCCCCCTCCGCGTGGACCACGCTCTGTTCCTGGAGGCGTCGCGGAATCTCTTTCACCCCGTCGACAACCCCGCTGGTGCCTTGCCATTGAACGTGGCTGAAAACCGCCTCAGTTGGCCCGACCTGAAGGCGAAACTCGAGGCTATTACCGCAACCCACTCCATCCCCGATTGGGTGCCCGGCTACACCTCCCACCATGGCGCCCCAGAGTTCAGGGAGGCTGCCGCGAGCTTCCTCACCGAGCATCTGACCGGATGCTCCATCGACCCGGAGCACCTGGGCGTCTCGGCCGGGGCGACAAGCGTCATCGAGATGACTGCCTTCATCCTGGCCGAGCCCGGTGATGTCGCGGTCATTCCTGCACCGTGTTACCCGGTCTATCGTCAGGATCTTGGGAACTTCTCCCGCGTCGAGCGCTTCGATCTGGTGACGCACCACGAACCTTCCGAGATCGCGAATGGCCCGATTCTCAGCATCGATGACCTGGAGGCGGCGCGGTTGGACATCGTCGGGGTTGGGAAGCGGTTTCGCATGCTGATCCTCACGACACCCGACAATCCTACGGGGGGCATCTACTCTGAGGGGCAGTTACAGAAGATCGCCGACTGGTGTATCGCCCACGATGTTCACCTGGTGGTAAACGAGATCTACGGGTTGTCGCTGATCGCCACGAACCACCCCACCCTCGTTCAGGACTACCCTGTCGAGGTCACCTTCTCCTCCTTCGCCAAGATCATGGCGGAGAGGAAAAGCGATCTCCTCCATCTATGGTATGCGTTCTCCAAGGACCTTGGGATTTCGGGGTTCCGTGTCGGGCTTGTCTACTCACAGAATGCTGCGTTCCTCAAGGCCTATATGCACCTCAACCTCACGCACTCGGTTTCCAACCACACGCAGTGGGTCCTACAGCAATTGCTGGCCGACTCGGAGTTCATGGCCTCCTATATTGCCCGGAACAAGGTGCGGCTCACCGAATCGTATTCCATTGTGGTCGGGTTCCTGAGGCGCCTCGACATTCCTTACGTGCCAAGTCGGGGGAGCCATTTTGTCTGGGCCGATCTGTCGGAATTCCTGACAGACGATTCCGAGGGTGCCGAACTGGATCTGTGGCAGGAGCTCTATCAGGCCAACGGGGTCCTTCTCACGCCAGGGACCGGTTTCGGGCATACCAAGAAGGGTCTCTTTCGGATCGTCTATCCCTGCGTTTCGAAGGGGGATCTGACGGTTGCAATGGACCGCCTGGGTGGTTTTGTGGGGGAAAAGAGGAGAGAACTCGAGCACTCTCCTCGGAAAGACAGCGGACCCTTCGGCTCCTGAGAGGTAGCGTCTACCCCCTGGCTAGGTGGCGGTCACGGGCGTCGGTCACCGGCCCGACCCGGGTTTCGAGTGTACCGCAAACATGACACTGGAGGCATCTCATGGTTTCTCTTCGGAAGGCCCTCCTCTTCGGGTTTCTCATCTGGGTAACGGCCTTCGTAGTGGCTTCCGTGATCTTCCCCATTCGGGAATCATGGCGCCCTTTGTTCGAGTCGATCATGCCGGTTGTCTTGGCCGGGGCCACGGTGTTCTTCGCACACCGGTACTTCAAGGGAGTCACGGAGAAGTTCGCGAGGGAAGGGTTCCTCCTGGGTCTGGCCTGGATGGGGGTGAACCTCGCAATCGACCTTCCTCTGATGCTCGCGCCCAGCCCGATGCAGATGACGGTCACCGAGTATGCCGCCGATATCGGACTGACCTATCTCCTCTTCCCAGTGATCACGACCGGGATCGGGATGGTGAGAGGTTTGGGTGGTCCGGCGGTTGTCGGGTCAGGGGGAGTCTGAGAGAAGGCTCCCTTCTTTTCGGCCCCGCTAGCGCTTCCTTTTTGGTTTTTTCGGTTTTGGGGCCGGTAGCTCACGTGCGGTTATCCTCACCAACTCCCCCAACCACTCAGCGTCTTCGAGCTGATCTTCGATCAGGAAGCTCGGCTTTGCGCCGGGGTAAGGGGGTGCTTCGACCGGGTCCCCGATGAAGGTTCGGCCACCCTCGGTGGGCTTAATGAAGAGCCGATTATCGCAGATGACCGCGAAGATCTTGCCCTCGGTATAGAGGCCAAACTCACCGAACATCTTCTTGTAGGAGATGGCTTTTTTCTCTCGGAGTTGGTCTACCACATATTCGACGAAACTCAGATCTGAAGCCATTGCGGCAGCGCTCCGTTTGGATTGCCTTGATCACGGATTCCCCCATCGATCAACGAGGTTTTCCGAGAGGCTATGATGTGGGAGGGTCACCCGGAGCGGTCCCCTCCTCGTCTATGGGTGCAAGGCCTTCCAGGGCGGCGGACCATCTGCCCAGATCTTGGTGGCCTCTTGGAGAGAGTTCATAGTAGCCGGTTCTGACCCGATCGAACCATCCATAATGATTGTCCCGTAAGATGTTCCCCGCCCGCTGTACTCCGGTGCGCTCCCGGATGAGGCTGACCTTGAGGACCCCAGCCTCCGCAAGTTCCCGTGCACACCGGAGCGCGTCTTGCCGATAGGCCGTGAGGCGCTTGCGGGAGGAGGAACCCCCGGCCTCAGGATCACCGATCCGCTCCGAGAACTCCTTGAGCAGTCTCTGGCGGCGGGAGGCATTGGACCTGGGTCGGTAGGGTGCCGGATCCAACACCGGCACGACGTTCCCCCGCACCGAGACGGTGAGAAGGCCCAGGCCGAGGCGTCGAAGGAGGCTGGTGACCTGTCTCCTTCTGGAGAGCCAGGAGGCGCTGCGACCCTTTCCGATGCGAAAGGCTATGTAGACCACATCCGAGATCGCAAGCCGGTCCACGGCTTGAAGGATGAGTGCCAGGGTCAGCCGCTCCTTCAACTCAACCACCAGCGGGGGTTCGTCCTCCCGTACCGCGACGATGTCGCATGGCCCGATCTCCCCCTTCACGGCATAACCCTGGGCCTCCAAGAACTTCTTTATGGGGCCGTATAGTTCGACCTCAGACATTGGGCTCCTCATTACGGGGGAATACCCTGTTCGACCTGGGGGTGCTCATGGAGACCTCTCCAATATCCAGTCCAGGTCCCCGATCATCGCCTGAATTGCGGCGGTTGTGATTCGAATCGTCTCGAATCCCTCCGGTTCCACCCGGACCAACCGGGGCGGTCGCCCCCCACGTTCCGGCCGTGGCTCCCCCATGGCTGAAGTGAGGAAACCCTTCCTCTCCAATCTTTTGAGAGTGGTATAGACATTCGCACGCCGGACGGGCCGCCCGGTACGCATCCGGATGTCCTCGGCGATGGAGACGGTATAAGCGTCCTCCGGGCCGAGACGGACCGCTGCCAGCATGACGAGGAGCTCAAACTCCGCAAGGGCCCCACCTCTCACCGTCTCCTCCTTTAGTCACATTATGACTAAACTAGGATTCGCCTCTGTCATCGACAAGCTTCCTAGAGGGACGGCGAAAGGATTCGAATGAACCCTTTTGGAGGCCCAGGGCGATCAACCGATGAGGCTCTGTACGGGCTCAGCACCCGGGGCATCTTCTTCCCGATGCTGACGCCTTCGACTAACCTCAACTTCTGGGGGGATGCTCGTCGTTCTTGGGTCCTACCGAGGAGAGAAGACCGGGCGATGGCCACGACATCGATGTTGAAAGCGGGAATCGCCATCCCTGCGTTGACCTGTGCGGCTCTTGTAGCACTGGGCTGTACTGCGGATCCCCCTGCACCTGAGCTGGATCTCCCCCCAAGACCGGGCGACGCCCCCTCTGGCGCCGAGGTGTCGCAGAGTATCCGTGACCTCGATCTCGAGACGCGAGAGGAGCGGGTTTTTGGGGAGATTGCTCGGGGCAACGTTCCGCGCTGGTTACGGAGGCTGGAGGCGGTGGAGATTTCTGAGGAGATCAACGGTGTCGACCGGAGAATCACCTTCTGGACAATGCCGGATTATCTGGTGGTGGGGTCGGACGACGACTACGTCCATGTTCCGCTATCCCCCCAGGTTGCCCAACGGGTGGCCGACCTACTCGGAGGTTCACTCCCCACGCCCAAGATGGTGGACGCGATTTGGACGGCCGCCGATGTCCAGTTCGCACCCTTTCGGATCGGGCCCGGAGATTCTATGGGCACCGTGGGCTTTTTTGAGCGCCACGATCGACTTCTTCGGGGTCAGGCGAACGTTTACGACGTTTCTCCGGGAGACTTCATTGCCGGCCACAAACTGGATGTCGTTGTGACGCCGGGGCTCTCCGCGAACCCCGGGAAGGTGGCGTTGTACGGACTCCATACCCCTGATGGTCGGCCGGTTCAGCCGCTCTACACCGGGTCTTCGGACGCCAGGGTCCTCTTCCGTCACGGGATTCGTCTGGTGCATCGGGAGGTGCTGGTGGATGGAGCCAAGAGCGACCTTCTCGAGGTCTTGAGAGACCCTGGCCTTTCCAGTCTGCTGAGCTCTGCCGGCCCGATCTCTGAGGCTCGCTATCCAATTCAGCGGGATCCGGGGTGAATAGGAGCTGGCCAGCTACCCGGCCTGGCGTGAAGAAAGGGGGGTGGAAGAACCTCCTCTTCTGGGGTGGGGCCGCCTGACCGATCTACCCCGTCCCTTCCAGGTACGTCGTTTCGACCTCCCACTACGTAGTCACACGTAGGGATTTTCCACACTCAAATACCCATGGTTGGTATGTGCCTGCACCGACTCCGAGAATCCGTGTCGGTTCTCCACATCTTGCCGGACGATTCCGGGATCTTCAGCTGTGACCGGGCGCCCCCTCTCTCCAAAGGACCTTCCAGTGCGGCCACCTATACCCCTCTCGGTGCTCCTCGTGTTTCTGATCTCCCCCCACTGGATCCAGGCTCAGTCCTTTGATTTCGCAGTGGCCGACTATGGACTGAGCTTGGGGAATTCAGACCGCTTCACGGGGATCCGAGTCAACGCTGTGGACCAGGGCGTCGAAAGAATCAGTGGCTTGAACTTCACCTTCTGGACTCCGGGTGAGAACCCAAATGCGGAATATGCTGGCATTGCAGTGGGGCTGATCGGTACGAAAGCCAGGCGAATCAGCGGTATCGCCCTGAGCGGGATCGGGGTAAACGCCCGTGAGCATCTGACGGGTATTGCGGCAGGCACCCTGGGTGTCGGAGCCGGGAACCTCACCGGTTCGGCCCTGGGCCTGATTTTGGTGGACATCAAGGAACGGGTCAGGGGAGTTGCCATTGCCGGCGCCTGGACCGGAGCTAGCCAACAGTTTGATGGCCTGGCGTTGAGCCCGGGTGCTGCGACGGCCCAACGCTTCAGGGGTGCCGCCATCGGTGGCTTCTTCGTGGGCGGGGAGGAAAGCCTGACGGGCTTCGCTGTGAGTCCCGGAGGGGTATTCTCGGCCCAACTCCGGGGCGTGGCCATCGGCGGGTTCGGAGTGGCCGGAAAGGAGTTGAAGGGCCTCGCCCTTTCCCTGGGGGGAATCGGCGGTGAGCACCTCGAGGGCATCGTCATGGCTGGTCTGGGGTTGGGGGCGGTGGAACGGATTAGAGGGGTCGCTCTTGGTGGTCTGGTCGTGTTCGCTCCCGAGGGGAAGGGTCTCACGCTGGGGGCGCTCAATGGCCTATACATAGACCGAATCGACCTTGACGATTTCCTCCATTTCAAGATGGTGAACGAGCGATTCTCCGGGGTGTCGGTGGGCCTGGTGAACTACACGCATCGACTCTACGGACTACAGCTGGGACTGATCAACTACGCCGCCAACAACCCACGTTGGTTGCGGTTACTTCCGCTGGTTAATTTCCATTTCTAGAGGAGAAGAGTGATGAGGAAGTACCCATGAAGGTCCTGCCGACCGCCATAAGGGTAGGGGGTTGGATGGCAATCCTCGGCCTGATCTGTGGCGTGTTCTACTCGGTCGGCGGTTTCTTCTACGATCTGTTCACCATCGGCCTGAACTGGGGGACGGCCTTGGCCTTCCTGGCGCTTGGAGGAATGCCAGCCCTCTTCGGTGCGTTCGGATTCCTCTTTGGTGCCATCTTCGCCGTTTTGGGACGAGGCGTCGGCCGCCTTCTGAGGAAGGTCTGAGAGAAGTCCCCAACGTCCTTCGTCCTTTTCCTTGGGAGGGAAAATTGCGCAAATACCACCACATCGGCATTCCGACTATTGAGGAGCGACCTGGGGAACGGCATCTCCCGGAGTTTGGAATGTTCGTCTCTGGTTATGAAGAAAGCCCATATGGTGTGGAGTGGATGCGTTTCGAGCCGGGCTCTCCGCTGCCCTCTCTTGTCCAGCATGTTCCACACATCGCCTTCGAAGTCGACGATCTGGAGGAGGAACTTCTTGGGCAGGAGATCCTGATCGCGCCGAATAGCCCTTCTCCGGGAGTTCGGGTGGCGTTCATCGTCCACAACGGGGCACCCATCGAATTCCTCGAGATACACTCCGAGTAGGGGACCGTCAGACTGAAGGATCCATTGGTGGAGGACAACCCCGGGCCAGGCTCGCAAAACCTCATCCTCATCCCCTACCTTCCCATCCAACCCGACCATGGAGATCCTCGTGCGAACCCAGATCCTGATTTGCCTCTCGCCCGCCCTGGCCCTGGCTGCCGGTACAGCAGTCAGCGCCCAGACCCCCTTCGGTGATCTCGACGTATTCCAGGTGGAATACGCGTCCGACGTCCAGATAGCCCCGGACGGTCAGCGGGTGGTTTACGTCCGCAATGCCATGAGCATCATGCGTGACCGTCGTGAGGGACACTTATGGATTGTGAACGCCGATGGCTCCAGACATCAAAAGCTTACGAGTGCCGATGAGACCGAAGCCTCACCTCGCTGGTCCCCGGACGGCACTCGCCTTGCCTTCCTGTCCGGGGGGGAGGATGGGTTGGAGATCCACATCCACTGGATTGCCACGGGGCAGTCCGCACGCATCACCCAACTGGACCGGTCTCCTGGCGACCTGGCCTGGTCCCACGACGGACGATACATCGCATTCTCGATGCTCGTCCCTGAGGATCCGCCTCAACTCGCATCCATGCCCCCTCGGCCTGATGGGGCTCGATGGGCCGATCCGCCCAGGGTGACCACTCGGGTCCGACACGAAGCAGATGGGCGCGGGTTTATCGAGCCGGGCTTCAACCATGTGTTTGTGGTGGCCGCCGATGGAGGCATGCCCCGCCAGGTCACGGCGGGTGACCATCACTACCGGGACCCGGTTTGGATGCCTGATGGCGCTTCCATCCTGGTTTCCACGAACCGGGACCCGGATTGGGAATTCGAGATCGAAGAGATCGAGCTGTACCGGGTGGCGCTTGAAGGAGGAGAGTTGACCCGGATGACCAACCGGTACGGGCCAGATGCGAGCCCGGCGGTCTCTCCCGATGGGCAGACTGTGGCGTATGTAGGATTTGATGACCGCATTCAAACCTACCAGACCGCCGGTCTCTACCTCATGGGTCCTGACGGGTCCCAGGCTCGCGCACTAAATCGAGGAGCGATGGGCTCTCTCGACCGATCGGTGGAGAGCCCGGTTTGGGCCCCCGATGGGAGCGGGGTCTTCTTCATGTACGACGACGAGGGCCGGTCAAAGGTGGGGTTCACCTCCATGGAGGGCGCCTTCGAGGTGGTAGCGGAAGGGCTAGGTGGGGAGGCGGTGGGGCGGCCCTACGGGGGTGGCAGTTTTTCCGTAGCGGGGAACGGGGCCGTGGCGTTCACGCAGACCAGCTCCACCTCGCCCAGCGAGGTCGCACTCGTTGAACCGGGGGGCACCGCCCGGACCATAACCTCCCTCAACGCCGACCTCGTGACACATCGCCAGATCGGTGAGGCAGAGATGTTCTGGACGAACTCTTCGTTCGACGAGCGCCCCATCCAGTCGTGGGTCGTACATCCACCCGACTTCGATCCAAGCCAGCGCTATCCCCTGATCCTGGAGATCCATGGTGGCCCCACCTCCAGCTATGGGGATCGGTTCTCCGCCGAGATCCAACTCTATGCGGCAGCAGGTTATGTAGTGGTCTATTCCAACCCCAGGGGGAGCACGGGTTACGGGGAGGAATTCGGGAACCTGCTACACCAGGACTACCCCTCCAACGACTACGACGACCTGATGTCTGCGGTGGACGCTATTGTCGATCGTGGATACGTAGATACCGACCAGCTTTTTGTGACCGGAGGAAGCGCTGGGGGAATCATGACGGCCTGGATCGTGGGCAAGACGGATCGTTTTCGTGCCGCAGTCTCCACCAAGCCGGTAGTCAACTGGATCAGCAAGACGTTGGTGGCGGACAACTACAACGCCTACCATGAGTACCGCTACAAGGGCTTGCCCTGGGTGAACCCGATGGAATACTGGCGGTTCTCACCCCTCTCCGTGGTAGAGAACGTGAGTACGCCGACGATGGTGATGGTGGGAACGGCCGACCTGCGCACTCCCGTATCCGAGGCAAAACAGCTTTATCATGCCCTCAGGCTGAGACGAATCGATACGGCTCTGGTGGAGATTCCAGGGTCCTCTCACAACATCAGCAATCGGCCCAGCCAGTTGATCGCGAAGGTCCTCAACACCCTGGCCTGGTTCGAACGCTACCGGGGGAACTGATCCGTGGGAGGGGAGCCGACTACCTGAATGGTGGGGAAGCTCCCTTTAGCTCTCGGGTTCCTCCTCTGCAAGTGGTTGCCGGATCAGAGCCCGGACACGATTCGAGATACCCTCCATCTCTCGGTCCCGCCGGCGAGCCCAGCGGGGCAGCCGAAGAAGGTTCGGCCCAAGGGCTCCGACCCCCAAAAGGGACGACGAGAGCATGACCAACTCCAGGAACACGGGAGACTCGCCGGTAGCCCAGACCAGGGTCAGTACGGAAGCCCCGATGGCCAGACTCGAGGCCCCCACCCGGTTCCAGAACTTCGCGGTCATCTTACGTGTGTGAATGCGAAAACGATGGCCCTCTTCCGTCGGTTCCAGGAATGCTTGGATGGCGCCGTGGGACCATTCCCTCGTGCTTCCCTGGACCCTGGCCTTCCCTCTTACGCCAAAGGTTTCCCGCAGGATCGAGACGAGGATCTCCCATTCATGATCCGTTACCCCCCTTGGCAGATCTATCACCCTCTCGACGGAAATTGGTAGGCCCAGAGATCTCCGCCGCTGGCGGACGTCGTCCCTGGTTTCGAGCACCAGTGCCGCGTCGGCCACCCGATCGGGATCCACGCCCACCTCGATCCCAATTTCCTGGAGTTCGGCAAGGGTAAGCCCATCCTCCTTCGGCACGGCAGGGTGCAACTTGACATGCAGCTTTTGCCAAAACTGGGACATGAGCAAGGCACGCAGCATGGACCGCTTGCAGGATAAGGCGACACCTGAAGCAATTGCCAGGGCTGCTGCATTACA
>CBDUAX010000141.1:0-9543 GCA_965365235.1 uncultured bacterium | reverse complement strand
CACCCGAACGCCTTCGTCCTGACGACCCGCCTCATTGACCAGGGGTTT
Organism: uncultured bacterium; assembly: GCA_965365235.1. GTDB lineage: Bacteria > Gemmatimonadota > Gemmatimonadetes > Longimicrobiales > Gaopeijiaceae > CBDUAX01. The sequence goes on along the minus strand of CBDUAX010000141.1, from coordinate 9,495 downwards.
ACAGTCCTTGTAGAGACCTCCGGCGCCGTTGATGTAGCTTCCCTGGACCCTCGGGCCCACAAGATCATGGATCTCAAATGTCCGGGGTCCGGTGAGGTGGAGAACAACCTCTGGGAAAACCTGGGTCACCTGACTAACCGGGACGAGGTGAAGTTCGTCGTCAAGGACCGAACGGACTATGACTGGACCCGCCAGGTAATCCTGGATCGTGGTTTGGACCAGAGGGTCCGGGAGGGGACGCTGAATGCCATCCTCATCTCGCCGGTCTGGGGAGAAACCGATCTGGAATCCCTGGCCTCCTGGATCCTGAAAGACACACTTCCGGTGAGGTTTCAGGCCCAACTCCACAAGCTCATCTGGGATCCCGGGGCAAGGGGAGTCTGAAAGGCCCCGGAAGGAGGCAGGAGCCAAGAAGTCGGATCTGCATCCTCTCCCCAACCCTCTTGTGGGTTCCGGCGTCTAAACCCTCGGAACCCAACCAACTCCGAAGCCAGGCCCAGCGGGAGCACCCCCATGCGGCTCCATCGATCCTTCGAAAATTCTCTTCCCGCCATAGCACTCACAGTACTCACCGTGCTGGGGTCGGCCTGTTCGGAGAGAGGAGTGGGTGGGCGTGGCGATGTCTGGCTCGCCGAGTACGACACCCTGGGAGACACCCTCGTGGTCCGTACCCTCTCAGGGAGCGTCTGGGGGGACACCGCTCACCTGGTGCCGGAAGTGACCATCGGGGTGTTTGACGGCCCGGAGGAGTACATCTTCGGAAGTGTCGTCTCCCTGGCGCTGGGTGAAGACGGAACGATCTATGTGGTGGATGATCACGTCCCGGCTTTGCGCGTGTACAACGCCGACGGCACCTACCGAACCACCTTCGGCCGGAAGGGTGGTGGGCCTGGGGAGTATCAGGACCCCGACGGGGGCCTCAATATCCTCTCCGACGGAAGAATCCTCCTGCGCGATCCAGCCAACGCCCGCATTCAGGTCTACTCCCCGGAGGGTGAGGACCTGGCCACATGGCGAATCCGCGGGAATTTCAACACCTCCTCTCGGATGATCGTGGACACGCTGGACCGTGCATACCAGATCGTTCTTTTGGATCCTGACGCCGATGTCCGGGACTGGAAGATGGGATTCGCCCAAATCCTCCCCGACGGATCCTATGGAGATACGATCCGACGGCCCGACTTCGGGTACGAGCCGCCTCGGATCGAAGCCAGGCGAGAGACAGAGACCGGCGTTAGTACGAGCATCAGCAGCCCTCCCTTCTCCCCGGACGAGGAGACAGCCCTGACCCGGTACGGCTATTGGATCCATGGCATCAGCACGGAATACGCCTTCACCCTCCTGAAACCAGAGGGTCCAGTCCGGGTTGAGAAAGTTCATACCCCGGTCGCGGTGACCTCGGGAGAACGGGCAGAGGAGGAAGCTTTTACCATCCGCAACATGCGGGGGACCGATCCCACCTGGCGATGGAGCGGTGCTCCCATCCCCGACACAAAGCCTCCGTACAAGAGACTATTCGGCGGAGAGGATGGTACGGTCTGGGTCCGTCTCTACCAACCCGGGTACAGGAAGGAGGATGTCACCTATGACCCGGCAGACCCTGACGCCATCCCAAATGAGTGGCACGAACCGGTGGTCTTCGACGTGTTCGATGAGGATGGCCGGTATCTCGGGCCGGTAAAGGGCCCCGACGGGCTCAAGGCTCGGTGGCTCCAGCCGTTGGCGACCAGGGAATGGCTTCTCGGTGTCGTCACCGATGAGTACGATGTGGAGACCGTAGTCAAATTCCGGCTGGAGCTGCCCGGGGGGCGGTCCCCGGTCGACATCAGGGGAAACGAGGGCTCGGAGAGAAATGAGCCCTAAGTCACCCGGCTGGCGGTCCGCGAGGTCCGCCGGAAACCATGGCCCAACCCTCTCTCCGATCTCAGCATCTCATCCTACGTACGGACGGAAAATCCGACTCCTGCACAGGAGCCCCAACATGTGGGTACTTCGCAGATCTCCGGTACTCCTTCCCTTTCTGACCGTCTCCTGCCTTCTCCCCTCAGGTTGCTCTTCCGGAGGCCAGGGAGGGGACCCGGCGGGCTGGAGGGCAGAATACGACTCCATTGGAGATACGCTGGTTGTCCGGACGCTGGCCGGAAGTGTGTGGCGGGATACAGCACGCCTGGTCCCGGAAGTATCCATCGGAATGCTGACAGGGCCGGACGAGTACATCTTCGGACAGATCGTGTCCCTGGCCAGAGCAGAGGACGGAACCATCTACGTCATGGATCGACAGGTCCCGGCGCTGCGGGCCTACAACCCCGATGGCAGCTACCAGATGACCCTTGGACGGGGAGGGGAAGGGCCGGGGGAGTACAAGCAACCCGACGGAGGGTTGAACGTCCTCTCCGACGGCCGGGTGGTGCTGAGAGACCCGGGAAATGCACGTATCCAGGTGTTCTCACCAGAAGGAGAGCCGTTGAATACCTGGCGCTCTCGAGGAGGATTTTTCACCTCCCACCGGATGGTGGTGGACCAGGAGGATCGCTCCCATGTCCAAATCCTGATGGACCCTGAAGCTTCGGTGAGAGACTGGAGGAGTGCCCTCCTGCAGATCCTACCTGACGGTTCTCACGGAGACACCCTGTTGATCCCCGACACCGGATACGAACCGCCCAGCATCGAGGCGGTCGGGACCAACGAGGCCGGCGAACCCAGTGGGATGATGAGGAACGGCGTACCCTTTGCTCCCGACGAACATTCCGTCTTGAGTCCCCTGGGTTATTTCATCCACGGAATCAGCACCGAATACGCCCTGACCCTCCTCCGCACCGACGAGCCCCACCTCCGCATCGAGAAGGCCTACGATCCCGTTCCCGTCACCTCAGGGGAAAGGGCCGAGGAGGAGGCCTGGAATATTCGGAACATGCGAAGCATGGATCCCAACTGGCGATGGGACGGGCCAGCCATACCAGATGTGAAACCTCCATTCGACGGGTTCTTCGGGGGAGAGGACGGCACGATCTGGGTGCGGGTCCCACAGCCTGGGATCCGCGGCGAAGACCCAGACTACGATCCCACAGATCCAGAGGCCCTGCCCGACGAATGGTCCGAACCCATCGCCTTCGACGTCTTCGATGCCGATGGCCGATTCCTGGGGAATGTTCAAGCACCGGAAGGATTCGCCATGTGGCCCGAGCCGGTTTTCAGCAAGGACTGGGTCCTCGGCACCGTTCGTGATGAGCTGGACGTTCAGACCGTGGTGATGTTCCGGCTCGAGTTGCCCGGGGGCAGGTCTCCGACGGATCTGGCAGAGGAGGGCGCGCAGGAGTAGGATCGGGGGTGACCTGGAAACCCGAACTCCTCACCCCCCTGGGGGTAGGGGCGTCCATGCCCACTTCCAAACATCTCGGACTCGACCCTCAACTCCTGGATATCCAGCGAGCGTTCTCGGCGGCTCCGGTGCCTCACCCCCATCCTGCCATGGAGCCAGGAAACCGCAAGCACGCCGCCGTGTCTCTCATTCTGCGGGGGGGGCCTGAAACCGAGGTCCTACTTGTCAGGCGAGCGGAATCCGCGGGAGATCCGTGGTCGGGCCACATGGCCCTCCCGGGGGGGAGGCGTGACGACTCTGACACCAGTCTGCTTCACACCGCCATGAGAGAAACCCTGGAAGAGACCGGTCTGGATCTGGAAGGCAAGGGAACGGGGCTGGGAAGCCTGAAACCGTTGGAGCCCAACACCACCAGGCTGCCCCCGATCTCCATCTTCCCCTACGTTTTCGGCGTCCCGGAAGGCACGGAGGCCCGGGTCGCCAGTCCCGAGATCGTGGAGGTCCTCTGGGTCCCTCTTTCCTACCTTTCCAGCCCCGAAGCCTCGAGTAGCGTGAATATTCCGCTGGGTGATCTCAACCGGGAGTTTCCGTGCTTCCGGGTCGGAAAACGGGTGATCTGGGGCCTCACCTATCGGATCCTGGAGGAGTTCTTCCGCCTCACGGGGTGGGGAGGCCCCCATCTTCCACCCACTCCGCAATGAAGACATTGGTATTGCCCGGGTGGCTCTCATTTCGGTTCGACCCGAAGACCAGGTAACGTCCGTCGGGGCTGAACATGGGGAACCCGTCGAAACCGCCTGAGAAGGTGATCTGTTCGAGTCCAGATCCGTCCAAATTCACCATATAGATGTCGAACTCTCTTCCCGTCGGATCTCCCAGGTTCGAACTGAAGAGGATCTTCTCTCCGGAAGGGTGGAAATAGGGCCCAAAGTTTGCCGCCCCGTTGTCGGTCACCTGGATCTTGTTGGACCCGTCAGTGTCCATGACGAAGACCTCCAGTGCAGAGGGGCGGATCAGCCCTTGGGCCAGGAGTCGTCTGTAGTCGGCGATTTCTTCCTCCGTTTCCGGGTAACCCGAGCGATAGACGATCTTCTTCCCGTCCGGCGAAAAGAAGGGCCCTCCGTCATACCCGAGCTTGTCCGTGAGGCGGGTCACCTCGGATCCGTCCCCCCTCATGGTGTAGATCTCCAGGTCGCCGTCCCGCATGCTGGTGAAGACGACCAGGTCCTCCACCGGAGAGAAGGTGGCTTCCGCATCATATCCCCAGCTGTGGGTCAGTTGAGTCATGTTCGATCCATCAGGATCGGCAGCGAAGATGTCGAAGGTCGGATAGAGAGCCCAGACATATCCCTGGGACATGTCAGGTGACGGGGGGCAAGCCGGATCCCAGTGGTGGGTAGTGGCATAGAGGATCCTATTCCCGCCAGGGTAGTAATAGGAGCACGTTGTCCGCCCCTGGCCGGTGCTTACCAGAGCCGATTCTCCGGTGGCCAGATCCATTGTGAAGATCTGGTCGCACCCGGCCCCTTGGGCCCGGGATTGATAGATTAGCTTCGTGCCGTCGTCGGAGAAGTAGGCTTCAGCGTTCTCCCCGGAAAAGGTCAGCTGGCGGATGTTCTTCAGGTGTACTTCCCTGGAGTCCAGGACCGCGCCCCGGGGGTCCTGGGCCTCAGCCCGGCTCTGAGGAAGAAGGCCTGACGCTCCGAGAAGAAGGCAGAGGAGTACGGACACCGTGAGGTTTCTGAGTTGATCCATGAAAATCTCGAACGTGAGAAAGATGCCGTGAAAATCGTCGAAAAGACTCGATCCGTTGGTCCTGTTTGGTTTTTGACCCTCCTGCTACTCGGGCTTGGAGGGGGAAGTTCCACTCTCCAGGCCCAGGAACACCCGGCCTGCCCCAGCCCTTCATCCCTGGTGCAGGGGATGGAGGGAGCCATGGCCCACGTTCGGTACCTCGCCGACGATGCCTTGGGCGGTCGGGAAACGGGGATGCCAGGGGCCCGTTGCGCCGCAGACTATATCGCAGGGTTCTTTCAGGAGCTGGGCCTGGACGGCGCAGGACCGGACGGGTCTTTCTACCAAACCTTCTCGGTCCAGATGGGCTCCAAGGTAGGGCATGGGACCTCCCTGGAGGTGGACGACCGGGAGGTGGCTCTTGGCCAGGAGTGGGTTCCCTTCGGGTTCTCCTCCTCGGGCTCCGTCTCAGGAAATCTCGTATACGGTGGCCCCGGGGTCAGCATGCCCGGAAGCCCAGATGACCGCTATGCCCACCTGGATATCCAGGGGAAGATCGTCGTGGTTGAAGGGGCTGACCCTAGCCAATCGACGGTAGCCACAGTTGCCGGTGACCCTCATCACAAGGCGTCCATCGCGGCGGGGCGGGGCGCCGTGGGGGTTCTGATCCTGTTGGGTGAATCGGAAGCTCTACCGAACCCGGAGGGAGAGACGAGGCCCACCATCAAGATCCCCGCAGCAGCCGTCTCTGGACAGGCGGCGGACCTTCTGCGGAAGGTAGCCATGGAGAACGGAACGGTGGACTTCACCACGGTGGTGGAGCCACGGATGGTGGAAGCAAGAAACGTGGCCGCATTCCTTCCCGGGACGGATCCAACGGTGGCCCGTGAAGTGATCGTCGTGGGAGCCCACTACGATCATCTGGGCTATGGGGGTGGGGGGTCGTCCCTCTCACCGGAGAGCAGTGAGGTCCATAACGGGGCCGACGACAATGCCAGTGGGACCGGGGCCCTACTGGAAGTGGCCAGGCAGCTGGCGGAGGCCGGCAGCAATCTGGACCGGACTGTGTTGTTCCTGGCCTTCACCGGTGAGGAAAAGGGGCTTTGGGGCTCTACACACTATGTCCAGAACCCTCTGAAGCCATGGGAGAACACGGTCTCCATGGTCAACATGGACATGGTTGGACGCCTCAGGGACAACATCCTCACCGTATACGGGACGGGCACGGCCCAGGAATTTCCCAGCATACTCGAAGAGATCAACCAAACCCAACCAGAGCCCTTCGAGTTATCCTTCATCCCGGATGGGGTCGGCGCCTCGGACCACAACCCTTTCTATCTGGCAAAACTCCCGGTCCTCATGCTCTTCACCAATACTCACTCGGAGTATCACCGGCCCGACGACGACTGGGAGCTCATCAATGGTCCCGGCCTCGACAGAATCGTCGGTTTCGCTTCGGATCTGACTCGAACCATCGCGGGACACGGGGCCGCTGATGCACTGGCCCTCACCTTCCAGGAAACCCCAACGAACCCCCATGGAGCCATGGCGGCGGCAGAGGACGAGTCGGGCTCCCCGTCCCGGAGTTTCAGCGCATCCATGGGAACCATCCCGGATATGACCCCGCGAGACTTCGGCGTCCGCATCGCCGGGGTGAGAGAAGGCAGCGCCGCCGAGAAGGCCGGCCTCCAGGGCGGAGATATCCTGGTGGAATTCGCCGGCCACGAGATCACCGACCTCTACGCCTACACCTATGCCCTGAGAGAACAGAAACCCGGCGATGAAGTGGACGTCGTGGTCATCCGCGACGGTGAACGTAAAACGTTCAAGGCAGTGCTGGGCCATTCGACGAGGCGCTGACCCAGCACACTTCCGTTCAACTCAGGAGCTCGATCTGCTCCCGGCCACCCTCGCTCTCGTGGGGGGATCCATTCTCTGGGTCCCCCCTTCCGGCCCCCTTCACTTTGGGTCCCGGGCCCGAGGCCCGAGTGACCTCCACCACCCGGTCGCCCACGGCCAGCTTCACGATAGGCTTGCCCCGGCTCCGTCGATGCTGCTCAGGGACATCCGCCACGGGAACCCGGAAGACGGTGCCACCAGCGGAAACCACCATGACCTCCTCACCCACCACCACCTCCAATGCGGAAACCAGTGCGGCTCCCTCCTCTCCGGGCGGGAGGGCCAGAGTTCCCAGTCCCCCTCGGTTCTGACGGGGGAATTCGTCTAGTTGAGTACGACGCCCAAGGCCATTCTCCGTCACCGTCAAGATCTGGGCCTCCCTCCGGACCAGAAGCAGCCCGATGACCTTGTCCTTGCCCCGGAGTCCCATCCCCTTCATGCCCTGGGCGGTCCTTCCCAAGAGGGAGATCTGGTTTTCCGGGAACCGGATGGCACGACCCTCTCTGGAGAAAACCACCACTTCCGCGTTTCCATCCGATAACCCCACCTCGAAGACCTCGTCTCCACCCTTCACACCGGAGGCGATGACGCCCCCCGCCCTGGGGTTGGAGAACTCCGAGAGCCTGGTCCTCTTCATGAGCCCTTTCTTGGTCAGGAATACCAGGGCCCTCCCCTCTTCCAGATCATCCACCGGGAGAACCGAGACAATGGGGTCTTTTCGCTCTGCTCCCACGAGCCCATAGAGAGATTGGCCCCGGGATGCCCGGCTCCCCTCCGGGACCTCCAAGACTGGGAGGAAATGCACGTGCCCCCCCCGGGTGAAGGCAAGAATCCAACCCTGTGTCCGGGCCACGAACACCCGCTCGAGGTAGTCGTCCTCGTACCGGTCCATTCCGGCCAGAGCCTTTCCACTGGTGACCCTCCGCCGGTAAAGGTGCATGGGGATCCGTTTGACGAACCCGCCATGACTCACAGTCACTACCACATCCTCGTCGGCCACCGAGCTCTCTACCGCGGCCTCCTCTTCCACCCCGTCATCCAGGAGGACCGTCCTTCGCGAATCTCCATAGCGGTCCACCACCTCGCCAAGCTCCTCCATCAAAACGTCGAGCTGCCGGTCCGTGCTCCCGAGTATGGCCTTCAGCTCTTTGATTCGAGCCTTCAATACCGATAGCCGACTCTTCAGCTCCCTCTGTTCCAGAGCAGTGAGCTTCCCCAACCGCATGTTCAGGATGGCGTCGGCCTGAACTTCACTCAGCCCGAGTCGGCTCTGAAGCCGATCGGAGGCCTGGGGCCGGTCCTTGGACTTCCGGATGATGGCGATGACCTCATCGATAGCATCCAGGGCAGCGAGGAGCCCTTCGGTGACGTGTCGTTCCCCCTCGGCCTTCTCCAATTGGAACCGAGACCGCCTTCGAATGACTTCCAAGCGGTGGTTCCGGTAGTGCTCGAGGATTTGCTTGAGATTGAAGATCCTGGGCTGGCCGTGATCCAGGGCCAGGAGGTGAGCACCGAAGGTCCCCTGAAGTTGGGTTCCCTTCAGAAGGGTCTGCAAAACCTTCTTTGCGTTCGATCCCCGCTTGAGCTCTACAACCAGGCGCATCCCGTCCCTGTCCGACTCGTCCCTGAGCTCAGAAACCTCGTCGAGCCTCCCCTTTCGGGCCAATCCAGCGATCTGCTCGATGACCTTCGCCTTTGACACCCCGTAGGGGAGCTCGGCGACGACCAACTGCTGCTTCCCCCCCCGGAGCGCCTCCTTCACCACCCGGGCTCTCACGGTCATCTTCCCCCGCCCGGTCTCGTACATCTCTCGGATCCCGTCGCGGCCCACCACAAAGCCACCCGTCGGGAAGTCCGGACCCGGCAACACCCGCATCAGGTCCTGCACCGTGCACTCCGGATCGTTGACCAGGATCCGTACTGCGGCCGCTACCTCTCGGAGGTTGTGTGGCGGCACATTCGTGCTCATCCCGACGGCAATCCCCGAGCTACCATTCACCAGAAGGTTCGGAAGCCGCCCGGGAAGGACCGCGGGTTCCTGAAGGCGGTTGTCGAAGTTCGCCGTCCAGTCCACCGTTTCCTGCTCGATATCCGCAAGAAGTTCCGTGGCCGGCGCCGCCAAACGGGCCTCAGTGTACCGGTACGCCGCGGCTGAATCCCCGTCGATGGACCCGAAGTTTCCCTGGCCATCCACCAGGGGATACCGCAAAGAAAAGTCCTGGACCATCCGGACCAGGGTGTCGTATACGGCAGTGTCTCCGTGAGGATGGTATTTCCCCAAGACGTCACCCACCACAGTGGCGCTTTTCTTGTAGGGTCGGTCGGGCATCAGGCCCAACTCATGCATGGCGAATAGGATCCGCCGATGCACAGGCTTCAGACCGTCCCGGACGTCGGGAAGGGCCCGCTGGACGATGACGCTCATGGAATAGTCCAGGAAGGATTCCTTCATCTCCTCTTCTATGAGGCGGGAAAGGATCCTCTCTCTCTTCTCAGCCGTTACCATTACTTCTCTTCACTTCGTTGGGGTGATGGGTGCCAAC
>CBDUAX010000140.1:0-9554 GCA_965365235.1 uncultured bacterium | reverse complement strand
CCGCCAGTGGCAGAATACGACGTTGACGTTGGACTACGTCGGGACCTTCGACTGGAACTTCAGCACCGATCTCAGATCCAGCTTCTCGGTGGGCGGGCAGGCCGTGACGACGGAGGAGCGGTGGGTGAGCGCCTACGGCGAGGACTTCCCGGGTCCCGGAGATGCGGTGGTCAGCAGCGCCGCCCAGACTCTGGGGTTCGAGGGTAGGCAGCGTGTTGTGAACGGAGGGTTCTTCATCCAGGAGATGCTGGATTTCCGTAATAAGTACTTCCTCACTCTCGGCCTGCGAATGGACGGGAACAGCGCCTTCGGGGAGGACCTGGGTCTCGAAGCCTATCCGAAGGTCAGCTTTTCCTATGTGATCTCCGACGAGGCCTTCTGGAACCAGGACTACGGCCAGCTCAAGCTTCGGGCGGCCTGGGGGCAGGCAGGTCGGGCGCCAGGCGCCTTCGATGCCGTGCGCACCTGGAGCCCGGTAGGCTGGGGCTCCCTCCCGGCCTTCCAGACGAACAATCTTGGGAATGCCAAGCTAGGGCCCGAGCGCACGTCGGAGATCGAATTGGGCTTCGACGGGAGTTTCCTGGACGACCGACTGGCCCTGGAGTTCACATACTATTCCCAGACGACCAGCGATGCCCTCTTCAGCGTACGGCAACCGCCGTCCGCCGGATTTGGAGGCAGCCAGTTGACCAACGTCGGGGAGCTGGAGAACAAAGGCATCGAGTTGGGAGCCACCGCGACGGTCTTCCAAGGACGCCAGTGGGGGGTGGACCTCGGCGGGTCCCTCTACACCAACAAGAGCAAAGTCCTGGATCTTGGTGGCGCGGCAGAGTTCTCCATCGGCGGTCGGGGATACATCGTCGAAGGCCAATCCGTGCCGGTCCTCCGAGGGTTCTGCGTTACCAATCCCAACGACAAAGCGGAGCCCAATATCGAGGCCGACTGCAACTACGGGCCGAACCTCCCCACCAAAACCATCGGAATCAATTCCACTCTTCGTATGCCCTACAACATGAGCCTGGTGGTCCGGGGCGAATACCAGGGGGGGCATTACGCATACAATGTGAACGACGGCGAGTCCTACACGCGTGGAATTCGTTGGCCTAGCTGCTTCAACGCCTACCCAGACATCGACGCTGGGAACATCTCCAATCTGACGGCCATCGAACGGGCTCGGTGCATCGCCTCGAATGCCAACAGGGACTTCGCCATCTACCCGCAGGATTTCTTCAAGGTACGAGAGATCACCTTCTCCGCTCCGGTGCCATTCGCGGTACCAGGCGCCACCGACGCGCGTGTCATTCTCTCGGCCAGAAACGCGATACGCTGGAAGAAAGCCCAGTATTCCTTCTTCGACCCTGAGACGTCCGGCGGATTCCAAAGGGGCGACACTGGGCTGAATGAGGCCACTCACACCGTCGGAGGGAGCATTCCCCCACCGGCCATCTACACCTTCTCGCTTCGGTTGAATTTCTGATGAGTCAGGATACAGCCGGCAGGAGCGACGCAGAATGGACAACGGAAGAGAAAAGGTGATCAACATGAAATACAGGCTGAAAAACGGTCGACGCGCGAGCATCTTGACGAGCTTTCTTCTCCTCCTGATCGGAGGGTGCGACTTCGATGTCACCAACCCGGGTCCGGTCCAGGACGATTTCCTCAACGACACGGACGCTTTTCCGGCAATCGTGAACGGCATGGGCCGAACCCTCGCAGACGGGATGAACTTCGTCGCCTTCCATGGCGCCATGGTCACCCGCGAGCTCTTCCCCACCGGAGGAACTGGCCAGTTCGGGATTAGCGTCAAGAACGGTGACGGGATCCTGGACCCGTCGGAACAGGGAGCCCCCTGGAACAGCACCCAACAATCCCGGTGGGCTGCAGAGGATGGCCTGAGGAGGTTCGCGGAAATCATGAACTCCTCGGATTTCGCCTCTTCTGAGTTCGTCGCCGAAGCCTATCTCTGGGCCGGCTACTCGAACCGGACTCTGGGCGAGAACATGTGCGAGGCCGTCATCGACAACGGGTCTGCACAACCTCGGGACGTGTTCCTCACCCGGGCCGAGGCACACTTCACAGATGCCATCAGCACCGCCTCGTCGGCAGGTGCTCCGGAAATCGCAACCGCAGCCACGGCCGGGCGTGCAGCGGTCCGCGTTCAACTGGGAGACTGGTCCGGAGCCGTGGCCGATGCCGCTTCGGTGCCCACGAGCTTCGAGTTCGTTCTCGACTACCACGATATCGGTGATCGGGATCAGTACAACCGGATCGCCCACGCCAGTGCCAACGATCCCTACAAGACTCATAGCGTTTGGGGCACGGTTTACGAAGGGTACTACGTGGATACGGACGATCCCCGGGTGGCCTGGATGGACACCGGGCTGCCCGGCGACGGTGGCGTCGAGGGGATAGGGGCGGTCCCGTTCTTTAGGCAGATGAAGTTTCCGGACAAGGACGCCGACATCCGCCTTTCAAGCGGTGAAGAGATGCGCCTAATCGAGGCAGAGGCCCAGCTGAGATCTGGTGCTTGGGAGGCGGCCATGACAATCATCAACGGCCTCCGTGCCCTGGCCGGTGTCGATCCATGGACCGCAACCAGCCTTGAGGAGGCGTGGACAGTTCTCAAGCGGGAGAGAGGAATCGAGCTGTGGCTTGAGGGCCGGCGACTGGGCGACTTCTACCGATGGAACGCCGACGGGACGCCTGGTGCCCTGGACGTCCTCGAAACGGTCGGGGCAGCCTCCTATCTGAAGCAGCAGGATTTGTGCTTCCCCATCCCGGATTCTGAAAGAGAAACCAATCCCAACTTGAGCAGATAGCCCTGCTCAGATCCCGAACGGGATAGAGAAACCCGGGTCAGCCTCGAAAGATGCTGGCCCGGGTATTCTCCCCTGCTTCCGAGTCGAATCGGTTTCTCCCTACTGTTCCCAACCCTCTGGTACAGCAGGCACAAAGCGGTACACCCGCCCATCTTTCATGACAAAAGCTACCCGTTTGAGTGCCGTGATATCGGTGAGCGGATTCCCCTGGACAGCGATGAGGTCGGCTTTCATCCCTGGGGCAATGGCTCCGATTTCGTTCTCCATACGCAGGCTCTCAGCGGCAAGCGACATCGCGGAGATGAGAGCCTCCATCGGGTCCTGGCCGCCCGTCTCCACCCTGTAGATGATCTCGTCCTCCAGCCGTGCGAAGGATCCGGCGACTCCATCGGTGCCGAAGATTATCTTAAGATTCGGGACGGTGAGGGCCTCCTTGAACATCTCCAACTTGGTACCGATGACCTCCTCCGTAATGCGCATCCCCTCCTCGGTGTAGCTGCCGATTCCGATAAACCGATCCCGGTTGGTGAGGTAGTTGTCGGACACCAGGAAGATATTGGGATCGAAGAAGATTCCGGTTTCGGCGATCAACTCCATGGTCTCGCGGTCCAACAAGGCGCCGTGCTCGATGGTTGTGCATCCCGCCCGAACGGCTCGGGCCGCGCTCTCGGAGCTGTGGGCGTGAACCGTGGTTCGGAGGCCCAGCAACCCGGCTTCACCACAAGCGACATCCAACTCTTCCTGGGATAGCGTCGGCGTACCACCGGTCCGGATGCTCTCCGAAGCGAAGATCTTGATGAAGTCGGCTCCTTCCTCAGCAATCTCATGGACCGCCTGTCGAATCTCGTCCACTCCGCCCGTCCGCTCCGTGATGGCCCTCAGCGAGGTGAGCACCCTCGGACCCGGGAGAATTCCCCTATTGATGGCATCCCGGAGCTCGCGATCTGAAGGATTTCCCATGCTCTGGACCGTAGTGAACCCCGATTGAAGGGCCAGGTAGGCGTTCTCCGCGATGAAGAGCATGGCTTCCTGGGGAGACTCATTAGACGCTCGTGTGGCGTAGCGGCCGTTTCGGTCGAAGTGCCAACTGATGTGAACGTGGGTATCGATGAGGCCAGGGAGCAGAGTGAACTCGGTGAGATCATAGACCATACCGCCGCCGGGGCGTGCGGTGCCAGAATGTCCCTCGCTGATCTCCCCATCCTTGACTATCACGTAGGACGGGCCCGCCTCCCCTCCTAGCCCATCGACCAGCCCTCCAACATTCAGGACGATGGCGTTGCCGGAAACGCTCTCCGTGGACGGGGTTTCCGACTCCGTTGCACATCCCCATGAGAGAAGGAGAATTAGAAGTCCGGGGATCGCTCGGTCTCGTCTCATTACATCAGCTCCTCTTCCTCGATAATCTGTCCCAACCGATCCAGCTGTTCGCCGATCCGTTTCGAGAGATCCTCGAACACCGCGTACATCTGTGCGGTTGGTCTCGAGTCGGCCGCGACGACGGTACTCGAAAGCCTACCCAGCTTGTTGATCAATCCCTTGGGCTCCAGGTCCATCGAATGAGACCCGAACAATCTGGTGAGTTGGCCCTCGACCTCCCGAAGCTGTGGCCGGATCCGGTCCGCCCGTTCGGCACCAAGATCCTCCAGTCGGTCCCGAGCCTCTCGAAGCCTGATCAAGGCATCCGCCGCATCAGAGGCCCGGTCACGAATGTCCACCATCAGATCGAATTGGGCTTGAAGATCGGCCGCGGTGGCGGCCACCCTCGGGTCGATTCCAATCTCGAAGGGCTGTCGATACGTCTGCCCTTCGACAGTCAGGACGGCGGCATAGCGGCCCGGGGGAGCGATGGGAGGTACGGGTTGGGTCGCCTCGAAGCCGGTCAACACTCCGTCTGACGGAGCTTCCCTGGCGTTCGGATACCGCATGTCCCAGAGGAAGCGGTTCATTCCGCGGTTGGCGGAAAGGTCTGGTCCTTCGTTTGACCCACTGGAGTACTCTTGGATGACCTCACCATCGGCGGCGGTGATGGCCAGTTCCACCTCACCGGCAGGTGCCGGGTCAAGGTAGTAATCGATCATTACCCCTTTGGGCGGATTCCGTCCGGCATCGAGGACCTCCCTGGGCAACCCCCGTCCTCCACCGAGGTATCTGAGGGTTGGGGCTATCCCGAATAGATGGGTCGAGGCCGATGCAACCTCTGGCGTGATTTGCCGGAGGGCCGAGACATTGTCCATGATCCAGAACCCCCGGCCGTGGGTGGCCACTACTAGGTCGTCGTCCTTGACCAGCATGAACATGACCGCCACGGGCGGGAGGTTCCGCTGGAGAGGATGCCAGGCCGCACCGGCATCGAACGACACGTAGGCCCCGGTTTCGGTTCCTGCATAGAGAAGACCAGGTCGGACCGGATCTTCACGGATCACCCAGGAAAAGTCGTTCGGCCGAATCCCTTCCGTGATCCGCTCCCAGGTGGCGCCGTAGTCGGTGGTCTTGTAGAGATAGGTAGCCCGGTCACTGACCCTGTGCCGCTCCCCAGACAGATAAGCGGTCCCCCGATGATGAGACGACACGTCGATGGTGGTGATCGTGGTCCACTCAGGCAGATCCGGAGGAGACACGTCCTCCCAGGTGTTACCTCCGTCCCGAGACAGTTGTACGGTGCTGTCGTCGGTACCGACCCAGAGTTCGCCTTCTTGGAGGGGTGACTCGGCGATGGCACGGATTAGGCTGACGTAGTACAGGGAGGAGGCTAGGCGCGTGATGGGTCCACCAGAGATATTCCCCATGACATCTTGTCGGTCCTGACTGAGATCGGGGCTGATCTGATCCCAGGAGTTGCCTTCGTTGGTGGAGCGGAAGAGGAACTGGGCACCGGTGTAGACGACGCCCGGATCGTGCGGCGAGACGATGACCGGAAATGAGTAGTAGAACCGATACCTCACGTCCTTGATGGCCGCGCCGAACTCATCCTCGGGCCACACGCTGACGTTCGGGGCCTGGCCGGTTGCCCGTTCGAAACGGACCATGCTGGTTCGATCGCAGGCGTAGACGATGCTCCCGTCGGGTGTAACGGCTGTCTGCCCTCCCTCCCCTGCCGGAATCGGGAGGTAGTCCGACCAGCCGATGGTGCGCTCGTTGCTCTGGCTGGGGATGCCGATGTGGCTGTTATCGTTTTGGGAAGCATAGAGCCAGTAGGGTTCCTGGTCGTCCACGGCCAAGCTGAAGAGGTCGGCAGTGGGTTGGTTTTCCAACGTCGACCAGGACTCTCCGCCGTTCAATGTCACCGCAGCTCCCCCATCCCCGCCGTCGATCATCCGATTTGAGTTGTTCGGATCGATCCAGAGAGCGTGATGGTCGCTGTGGTCCATTGGTTGAACCGTGAACGTTCGGCCACCGTCGGTCGATTTCCAGAACGCCATATGCTGGATGTAAACGACATCCGGATTCCGGGTATCGGCGATGATGTGGTTGTACGAAGCGGGAAAGAGTCGACGAGTACGGTTGTCCGAGGTCCTTTGCCAGGTGGCTCCACCGTCGTCGGAGCGATAAACCCCACCATCGGCAGCCTCGACCATGGCGTAGATCCGGTTCGGGCGAGCCGGAGAGATGGACACGCCGATTTTCCCGATGATGCCCTCCGGCATGCCGGGATTTCGGCTGAGATCCCTCCAGGTATCTCCACCATCGGTGGTTTTGAACAGACCCGTTCCCGGTCCGCCGCTCACCTCGTCCCACGGGTATCGAACATGGTGGTTCAGTGAGGCGATGATCACGTTCGGGTTGGTGGGATCCATGGTGAGATCCACCGCACCAGTGTATTCGTTCTGATAGAGAATCTGTTCCCACGTCTCGCCACCGTCCCGGGTCCGATAGACACCCCGCTCCGGATTCGGGCCGAACATGTCCCCCTTCGCCGCAACGTAGACGATGTCGGGGTTTCGGGGATGGATGCGGAGCTTGGATATGTGGCGGGTCTCCCGCAGGCCGACATTGACCCAGGTCTGACCTCCATCCATTGACTTGTAGACCCCATCCCCGGGCGAGATGTGTTGGCGAGGAATCCCCTCACCGGTTCCCACGTAGATCACGTCGGGATCAGAGAGTGAAAGATCGATGGCTCCTATTGCCGGGAATGCGAGGTACCCATCAGACACGTTCCTCCAGAACCTCCCGGCATCCGTGGTCTTCCAGACCCCGCCGTGTCCCGACCCGAAATAGAAGATCAGAGGGTTGTCAGGGTGGCCTACGACTGCCGGGACCCGTCCACCCCGGAAAGGTCCCACTGAGCGCCATTCCAGGGCCGAAAGGAAGCTGGAATCGAACTCCGGATACTCCCCGAAGGCTGACGGGCTTGGCCCCGAAGCACCGGGGTCACCCGAACATCCGAGGATTGGTAAGAGAAGGATTGCGGCTGTAGAAGGGATTCTGGTGCGGACTCGAAATGGCCACCTGGTAGCACCCATGGCGTTCTCCCCTGGGCAGGGCGTGGAGGCCCGGCCCTAGGGGCCATCGCACGTCGGATTCTCTAGCAGCGTAGTGAAGGTGGGGACCGGGGGGAATTCCGTCAAACCGATCCTTTGAACTCGCCTCCCCTCAATGAGGGCCGTCGATGCATGGCTCGGAGTTGAGGACAAATCCTCCGTCCCCAGAGCGGAATATCACCTCTATCACCTACTGTCGGGCTTCCCACGATGGGTGACCTTGTTGAGGGCCCTGCACGCGAACTGTACCTCTACCGTGGTCCTTCTAGGGTGCGACTCCTCATGACCTGGCGGGGATCGTCTTCTACCGGTAGGCGGAATGTTCCCCGAGGCCGTGCGTGCTGTAGCCTGAGCGGATAGGCCACTCGCGTCGACCAACCTCGCGGATTGAGCGGGTCCGGGGGCAGGACCCCAGGGTCCAGCCACTGCCTGCCGCCCGCCCTGCCCCTATCTTCCCCTCAATCGGACCAGGACCCCTGACAAGCGACCCGGGATCGACCACCCCGGGTGAAAGCTGGTTCCGTGCAGTTTGGTGACCGTGTCGAATAGAACCTGACGGAGCCAACCGATGAGCGAGGACTTTGTACCGTTCGCACAGGAACGGGTGATGTCAAAGTGGGAGAACGTCGTCGATTACAACCTCGGCGATAGTGGCGTTCACCCGATGACGGCAAAGGAACTTATCGACGATCCCGAGGTCATCGAGGAAGTACTCTCAACTGGACTCTACCACCCGCAGGCAAATGGCATCTTGGAGCTGCGAGAGCATATCGCCAGCCTGTACCCTGGAGCCACACCGGACAACGTGCTCGTTACGAGCGGTGCCGCCCAAGCCAACTTTACTTCCATCTGGACGCTGCTGAAGCCGGGTGACGAAATTGTCGTCCTACTGCCCAACTACCTTCAAATCTGGGGCACGGCCCACAATTTTGGCCTTGAGGTGAAGGAATTCCACCTGAGGGAAGATTTAGACTGGGCTGTGGACCTCGATGAGTTGGAAAGCACGGTTACGGAAGAGACCAAGCTGATCGCCCTCTGTAACCCCAACAACCCGTCAGGTCATATCCTGACCCCTGGGGAGATGGAGGCGGTCGTGGCCGCCGCTGACGGAGTGGGGGCCTGGATACTGGCAGACGAGGTCTATGCCGGAACCGAACGCACTCAAAAGGGGGTCACACCCTCTTTCTGGGGACGCTACGACCGCGTACTGGGCATTGGGAGCATGTCGAAAGCGTATGGCATGCCGGGCCTGCGCATCGGTTGGATCGTGACCACAGAAGAGATGGCGGAAGAAGTCTGGGCCCGTCAGGAATACGTCACCATCGGTAGTGCGATGCTCGACAACAAGCTGGCTGCCTACGCCCTCTCTCCCGAGGTTCGTCCCCGTATCCAAAAGCGGACCCGAGACTACGTTCGCCAAGGGTATGTTCACTTCGAGGGTTGGGCAAAGAGCCACGGCGACCTCTTCAGCTGGGTACCCCCACAAGCCGCGCCCATCGCCTTCGCCCGCTACCATGCCGAGATCAACTCGACAGAGTTGGGTATGCGTCTGATCCATGAGCAGGGCGTCGAGATCGTACCGGGTGACCACTTCGGGATGGACGGCTTTCTGCGTTTCAGTTTTGGGCTCCCCGAGACCTACCTGCTCGAAGGGCTTGACCGCATATCCCGACTGATCTCCACATTGCGGTAGCCAATGCGTGGGGGTCGGGGTCCCGAGGAGTCGCATCCCGGGCCATGGCGTTGCGGGGGGCAGGCATTTTCAGATTCAGGCGCCTCCGCCCTGGCCCCCCCGCGGGCGGCCCGGTTTTCCTTGACCCTGTTACCCCCTCTGGCCTACCCTTCCTCAACGCCCAGCAAGGCAACCGGAATGACTCGGCCATCTACGATCCCTTCATCCCACTCCACCAGACCGGCTCCCCGCCGGGGGTGTCCTTTTGTTACGCTGGCGGTTCTGATCCTGTCAGGGTGCGTAGGGTCCGATGCCGGGCCAGGAGAAACCACCATGGTTCTCCCCGACGCCATCGGTGAATGGGTCCTCCAGGACGACCCCATCACCTATGATCGCGAGACCATCTTCGACTACATCAATGGAGCCGGGGAGGTCTACCGGTCCTACGCCTTCAGCCATGTGACGGTGGAGCGATACCAACGACAGGGGACCGAAAGCGTCACCGTCGAGCTGTTCGATATGGGAAACCCCCACGATGCCTACGGTGTGTTCAGTTACGCCCGGGAGGAGGAGGAAAGG
>CBDUAX010000139.1:0-9590 GCA_965365235.1 uncultured bacterium | reverse complement strand
GAGGGCAAGACGCGCTGGTACGAGGTCTGGCCCGGGAACTCGGGGGCGCCGCTATAGCAGTGGGGGGCCCGTTCTCCCCACTCGAAGGATCCGTCGTAGTAGGGGTCCGTCGTCCCCTCCAGGAACTCTTCGAGAAGGCGGGTAGCCTCGTCCAGGAAGAAGGTGTCCATCTCTCCCATGTAGATGTGCAGCTTCCCCACCAGCTTCGGACCCAGCGTCTCCCAATCCCTCTCGAGGATGTGTCTGAGGTCGTAGTTCTCCCGCCAATACTCCACCACATCCCGATTGATCTCTCCGGTCCATTTGTCATAGAGAAGATCCGGGTAGCCGTCGTCGCCCACGGGGCCATACACCGACATGAAGATGTCCATCTGATCCCCGGACCGACCCTTCGATCCCAGAACCGCCTCCAGGTGGCTGGCATCCCGTTGGTCCAGGAACACCTGGTCGTCCACGCCCCTCATCCACGGCCGCACCGATGTCTTCTTGAAAGGGTTCCGCCCGCTCCCCGGGAAAAAGGCATTGGCATCTTCGTAGATGTTCACCATCTGGAAATACCGGAAGTCCACCGGGTAAGGGCAGAAGGTCCAGGTGCCATTGAACATGTCCGGATAGAACACCTGCCAGGCCAACGATTCCCACCCCCCGGTAGAGCCCCCGGAAAGGGTCCGGGCCCACGGCTCTCCAATGGCCCTGAACTCGGATTCCACCCGAGGGAGAAGCTCCTGAGTGAGGGCATCGCCGTAGGGCCCATTGTTGGCAGAGTTCACGGCGTAGGAGTCGTCGTAGAATGGCGTGGGATGTTGCATGAATACCAGAAGAAATCGCCCGAGCCTTCCCGAGGTCCAATCCTGGAAGAAGCGATATTGGCTCTGGGCTCTGGCCAACGCCTGGCCGGTGAGGCCCTCCTCAGGAGGCGTCTCACGAAAGCCCCGGAAGGTGGCTGGGAAGTGCCCGTGCCAGTACACCACCGGATATCTGGCCTCGGGATGGTCTTCGAACCCCCCCGGGAGGACGACCACGGCACCCAGATCCATGTCGTGTCCCCACCAGTCACTCAGGATCTGACTCCGGAACCTGATGTGCTTGACGTAGTCCGTGTCCTCAGGTGGGACGAGGGGAGGGATACGGGAATCCAACGTCAAGTGGATGAGGTCTGTGGACGCGGGATCGATCCGCACTCTTTCTACCGGACTGATCAGATTCCCCGGAGACCGGTTCCACTGTTGCCCCTCCCACTGATCCATGTGGGCTTTGATTGTGTACCCGTCGGCCCGGGGGAAGGTGGTGTAGACGTTGAAAACGGCCTGGACATAGTAATCCCCTGCCGGGATCTCGCTCACACGCTCCAGCGGATATCCCCGAGACCCATGCCCCAGGATCGTGCTCTCCCCCGGCGCCAGAGCTTCCACATCACCCCCAAACAACTGCGGGGGCTCCGTGCTCCTCAGGCTCTGGAATCGCGGCTCCGGTTCGGCCGCCTCTGAGATGAGGAGGATGAGCCGCCCATCCAATGGCCCTGTCTCGAGCTCGGGTGAGATCGAGATCTCGAATTGGAGATCGGAGTCGTCCGATATCTCGCCCTCCGGGGCGCAGGCCAGGGCGAGGCCAAGGATACCCGTCGACAAAAGGACTGGACCCCCGACACGCACCCAAGCTCCGCGGGGGAAAGGGGTGAGGACCCTACCGTCGGGCTCGGGGCTGGACGTCTTCGTGGGCATGGTGGTTACTCCTCTCCGGTGGGCGTTCCCCGACTACCTGCTAACGGATCGTGAGAGTAGCCAGAGACGGAAGACCGCGCACCTGCATCTCCCCAGTTTGCCCGCGAATAAACTTGACAAAATACATCTATTGTACTAGTTAACTATAACAATAGCACTATAGCACTTTTTCCGAGGGAGCATCTTGCCAATCTCCATCGATCAGAAGAGCGGGGTCCCCCTTTACCGGCAGATCATCGAATCGGTGAAATTCGCCATCGCCAGAGGTGAGCTTTCCCCGGGGGACAAGCTGCCCACGGTCCGGCAACTCGCGGTAGACATGGAAGTGAATCCCAACACGGTGATTCGAGCCTATCGGGAGATGGAGATCGAGGGCGTTCTTGACACGCAACAGGGGTCCGGGACTTTCGTCACGGAAGCCCGGCCCGAGATCGACGCGCTGGAACGGCGCCGCATGCTGGACCAGATCCTGACCGAACTCCTGGCCAGGGCGTCGGATTACGGGTTTTCTCTCGAGGACGTGCTGGGCGGCCTCAGCAAGCTGAAAGGAACGTGATCATGACCAGGCTCTCGGAGCGGTTTACCGCTGGTGGATCGTCCTTCCCCATCTCCTTCGAGAGGTTCTCCGCCACCGGGCGGGCGGACTTCCGGTTTGCTCCACTCAACGCGCTGTTGATGGTAGGGGTCGTCGTCGCCGGACTGACGGTTCACCTGAACGTTCACGAGTTCAGCATGGACGCCGTAGCTCTGTCCATCGGATCCGCCCTGGGTCTGGCTGTGCTTTTGCGATGGACCCAGGTATGGGAAGCCGTGGTGATCCTCGGCACCGGCGCTTGCCTGGCCTTCTTCCTCCATCTACGTCCGGATAGCGAAATCCTGTTGGCTTCCATCATCGTTGCCCTTCTCGTGGCTCCTTCCGTCCAGATCGCCTACCAATGGGAACGGGCCGTGGTCCTTCGGTTCGGCAAGTTCCGTGGCCTTCGGAGATCGGGCCTGTTCGTCGTGTTTCCGGTGATCGACAAGGTGGCCCAGTTCGTAGACCAGCGAATCCGAGTCACCGATTTCAGTGCCGAAACGACCCTCACCGCAGATACGGTACCGGTCAATGTGGACGCCATCGCGTTCTGGATGGTATGGGATGCGGAGAAGGCGGTGCTGGAGGTGGAGCACTTCGAGTCTGCGGTGGCCATGGCCGCTCAAACGGCACTTCGGAACGCCATCGGGAAGAACGACCTGTCCGTTCTGCTGTCGGAGCGAGACCGGTTGGGCCAGGAGATCCAGGAGATCCTCGGCCACAAGACCAACCCCTGGGGGGTCACCATCGAGGCCGTGGAGATCCGGGACATCATCATTCCCAAAGGCCTGGAAGACGCCATGTCCAGACAAGCCCAGGCGGAGCGGGAACGCCAGAGCAGGATCATCCTGGGCACGGCGGAAACCGAGATCGCCGAGAAGTTCGCCAAGGCCTCGGACCACTACCGGGACAACCCTGTCGCCCTCCACCTTCGGGCCATGAACATGGTCTACGAAGGACTACGGCAGAAAGGCTCCATGATCATCGTTCCCTCCTCAGCCGTGGAGACCATGGGGCTCGGGGCCCTGGGCGGGCTGACCGCATTCGGGAGGGGAGGAGAAGGAGTGTCCGATGCTGCCGGGCCGCAGACAGGCGGGTCCGAGGAGGATTCTGTCGGCCAGGATTCTGCCCGGGCCGGTAGCTGATCCAGCCCTTTTTGTTGGTAGGGAAACGCCTCTCTGGCCGTATATACGGTAGATGCGTCAGGCAGGATCGACGTGTGCCCACCAGGTGTCGCCCCTTCCGGGCCCTCGCATTCTGCCCCGCATCCTGGATGTGGAATCGAGCCCGACGGGGAGGCCAGGATGACCGAAAAGAAGCGAAAGCCCACGGACACCCGGGAAGGGATCAACCGGCGGGACTTCTTCAGAGTATCGGCCCTGGCAGCCGGCGGAGCCGTCCTGGGTGGTTGCTCACAATCCCCCACCGAACCGGTTGGATCAAAAACCCTGGTCTCTGCCGTGACCGGAACGGACCTGGCCACCATGAGCCGGAACGTTCTGGCCCCCCTCGGCGGTATGGAAGCGGTGGTGAACCCCGGCGAGAGGGTCTTCATCAAACCGAACATGGTCTCTCTGCCCTGGGCCCATCAGGGCCGTAGCTTCACAGGTGGGGAGTGCACCAAGCCGGAGATCGTCGTGGCCGTGGCGGAGGAATGCCTTCGGGCCGGGGCAGCCGAGGTCATCGTCGGGGATGGCTCACACGCCGTGGAGTTGCCCTGGCATGAGGCCCGGACTCTGGCCGGGACAGCGAACCTGGCTGCCGAGATGATCCGCCTCAGCGCCGAGTACGGTCGGCCAGCCCGAGTCGCATCCCTGGAGGCCGACTCGCCTGAGTGGGTGGAGGTACCATCGGACACACCCCTCGGGACCATCCTGGTCTCCAGCCTGGTGACCAATGCCGATCGGGTCATATCCATCCCGGTGGCCAAGACCCACTCCTGGGCACAACTCACCCTCTCCCTGAAGAACTTCATCGGCGTGGCCCCACTGTGGCGGTACGGGAATCTCCCCGGCGGGGTCCCGGATCGGGGAGTGGTGTTCGACCACAGCAGCCCCGCTGCCATCGCCGCAATCTATCTGGACATGGTCCGGGGCATTCGACCCGACCTGGCCATCGTCGACTTCTCCATCGGCATCGAGGGGAATGGGCCCAACCTGAGCCACGGGGGCCGAACGGTGGACATGCGCCACCGTCTGGGTTCCTTCCTCCTCCTGGCCAGCACCGACCTGGTGGCGGCGGATGCCACGGCTGCCCGCATCATGAAACACAACCCGGACCATGTGGTTCAGTTGGGGATGGCTCACGAGATGGGGTTGGGAGAGATGAGGCAGGACCGGATCGAGTTGATCGGTCCTTCGCTGGCCGATCTCCGGGTTCCCTGGGAAAAGGCCAGGGTGGGGGAACAGAATCTCACCGCCGCCGTCGCCGCCGCCCGGTGGTGTCCGGGCCGACAGAGTTACGTGTAAGGTTCGCCTCGGCCAGCCGCCAGACCCGCCCCCGGTCCTACGAACACCGGAGGCGGGTCCTCATTTCGGTGGCACCGACCTTCATCCCCCTACTACCGACTCGGCGTAAAGCTCCACCGGATCCGAGAGGGCGTCCCCCGGCCCGAATTCCCACACCAGCGTGGTTCCATCCCGCTCGTGGGCGTTGGAGTCGGTAACTCTCCCGGGCATGTTCAGGCGGAAGGTGATCTCCGAGTTGAGGGCGATATTCAGACCTGGAAGGTCCTCCTGGATGAACTCCACGAATCCCTCGTCGGTCTCGACGAGGGCATTCACCAACAGCTGGGTCAGCGATTCCTCATTCACCGAGGGATCGCGGAGCCTTACGATCTTGAGGGCCTGCTCTGCCGTCCGCTCTGCCGCCTCGGTCAGCAACTCGTCTTCCTCACCATCAGCCGTGAACAGGCCCTCATCCACAGCCACCCAGAAGCGGGACCTGGCGAACCCGATGATCTCACTTCGCTCCTCGGCAGTAACATTCGGGTAGTGGGCAGAGATGGAATCTTCCAGGTTCTTCATGAGGAATTCCGCCAACGCGTCCACCGCCTTTTCCCAGGTGAAGGTCTCCCGGAAGACGAAAGAGACGTTCCCATCGCTGTCAGCCGACCGCCTCACATGGATGGCGTTTCGGAACCGGACATCCCCCAAAGTGATGTACCCGATCTCCTTCCCTGCCCGGTCCACAACGGCACCGGTGATCTTGATCCGGTCGTTGAGGTTTGACCAATCGGACAGCTCGCGGATACGGGTTCGACGTTGGAAACGATGATAGGTGTCCCCATTGTCCTCCACCTCTTCCGTGTGGGTCCAACCCTCCGCCGATCCAGTGTGCATGAGAGCCGGGAATGTCTGCGGGGAGATGCCTGCGTCCTCTCCATCTCCAGTGGCGTCCATCTGCTCGAACCTTAGCCCGCTTCCATCCGGGTTGAGGGTGGTTTCGATGGTGTATTCCACGCACCCCGTCATCCCCAAGGCCAAAAGCGTCGTCAAAAAGGCGGTGCGCGCGTTGGTTGTTCTTTTCCGGGACATATCCGTTCCCCTTTCGTATTCGACTCCCCGTCGATCCAACTTCGGTGCGGGATGCCCCGCTCAACTCAGAAGGGCCACCAGTTCTGCGGTGGGCACCGTGAGATCTTCGTCTTCGTCCAGCGTCCTCAAAGCCTCCAGGAGTTCTTCGGCCGACACCCCCTCAGAACCCTCGAAGCTCCTGACAGCATTGCGGAGGAATCGGAACCGCGCCGGTGCACGACTCTGAAAGAGAGACTGCAGCTGGGCCCGGGAAAGTACCGTTCGGTTCCCAGGCATTCGTTCGAGAAGGGTTAGAAGACCTTGAAGGCTGATGCTCTCCTGCCTCGAAAGAGCCCGCATCCACGCATCCTGGCCGGCCAGGGCTGCGGTTCGAGCCACCGGATCCACCCTGGAACCGGCTTGGAGCTCTGCAAACCACCGCTGCTGCTCCGACACCTGCTGGGTCAAGACCGCCTCCCGATCCAGGACCTGGTTCAGCTCCCGAAGGAGGATGCCGGAAGAGAACAGGAGGGTGATGGAGGCGGCCGCCAGGGTTGGCACCAGCCACCGGGACACCGGGCGCCGGGGGAAGGAAAACTCCCGGGGCCCGGGCTGGATCCTTTCCTCCGGCGCAGGGGTGAAAGCGCCTTTCTCCCTGATGCCTTCCCGCACTCCCGGCCACACCGCCGCAACCATCTCCTCCGGAACCTCAGCCTCCAACGCCTCCAGGGAAGGCCCCACCAGGTGCTCCTGAACTCTCAGCTGCATGGCACAGTCGGGACACTCAGCGGCGTGAGACCGGAGTTGGTCCAACCCCTCCTGCGGGAGTTTTTTCCTCACCAGGGCATCCAGCTGATCTTCGAACACCAAACAATCCACAGCCTTGCTCACGCGTTCCTCTCCAAAGTCAGTCGGTGTCTTTCTTTCTTTCATGTCGCCCCCTCCATCTCCCGGAGGACCGCAGCCACCTTCTTTCGGGCGAAATGCAGCGTTGTCCTGAGGGTGCCAAATCGGATTCCCAGAGCCTGGGCCACACGCTTCTGATCTCCCTGCTCGACATCCACTCGAAGGAACACTTCTCTTTGGGTTTGGCTCAACCTCTCCG
Source organism: uncultured bacterium (assembly GCA_965365235.1). Lineage (GTDB taxonomy): Bacteria > Gemmatimonadota > Gemmatimonadetes > Longimicrobiales > Gaopeijiaceae > CBDUAX01. The sequence continues at coordinate 2,675 of CBDUAX010000139.1, read as the reverse complement.
AGGCTGCCAAAACACGCTCCCGAAACTCCGTCCACTCCAGATCCTGCACAGGATCCTCAACGGCCACCCGCTGCGACTCGTCTCGAGCCGGGTCAATCGAGGTGACTTCCTGCCTGACCCAGGGCTTTCGGACAAAATCTCGACACACATTCCTGTGAATCGCGAAGAGCCAGGCCGAGAAGGATCGATTCGAGTCGTACCGCCACAGGTTCCCAAAGACTCGAATCCAGCTCTCCTGGGTCAGATCCCGGGCCCACTCCCAGTCCCTGGTGTACCGGTAAGCCATGGCCAGAAGGGTCCGACTCAATCGGTCCACCAACTCTTTGAAGCTGGATTCGTCCCCTGATTGGGAGGCAACAGCCAGGGCTGTAAGCCTTTGCTCATCCACCGGCGAGTTCTCCAGGTGCGGGTCAACCAGGGGTCACACCCTGGATCCAGATCCTACTTCTGTCGCCCGGAAGCGGGTCAGCCAGGGATCACGCCTCGGCCCCACCTCCTGCTTCTGTTGGAGTGTACGGGAATGGGGAAGGGTTTGTTAATGGTGTCGGTGGAATCGTAGACGGGCCCTGTCCCCACCCGTTGCCAAGAGAGGGGACCCCGTCCCAGACTTCCAGCTTCCTCTGGGCCGAGAAGAAACCGGCAAGCACTGCTTAGAAACCCTGCACCGATCGGTGTGAGAAAACCCAAACCGATGATCCGAAACGTCCTGAAGCTGTTTGCGCTGTTCGTCATTTTGGCGTTGATGCTGGCGATCTACACAGTCCATCGCCTCAGGACGGGCCCGGAGATCAGGTCCGAAACCCTCCTGGTGGCGGGCCTTCAGGAGCCGGTTGAGATCCTTTACGACTCCATGGGCGTGCCCCACATCTTCGCCAACTCCCTCGAAGACCTCTTCCTGGCCCAGGGACATGTTCACGCGACCCATCGCCTCTGGCAGATGGAGATGTTCCGGCGGGTCCAAGAGGGCCGGCTGAGTGAGATCTTCGGGGAGTCCATGGTGGACACGGACCGGTTTCTGCGGACGATTGGGCTGGGTCGGGCCGCCAGGGAGGGTGCACCGCCCCCTGGAACCCCCATGTACGAATCCATGGAACGGTATGCACAAGGCGTCAACGCCGCCATCGAGGGATGGCAAGGGTTCCTGCCTCCCGAATTTATCCTTCTCCGCCTTGAGCCCGAGCCTTGGACTCCGATCTTGGCTCAGGGCCTCGAAAAGATCATGGCCTGGGATCTCTCGGACTACCAGATCGGGTTGAGCCTTGCCATGGCTCGTGAAACTCTGGGGGACGCCGCCCTGGCACCTCTGATGCCCCGGTATCCGGAGTGGGGGGTGACCATCGTTGAGGGGTGGCCAGATGGGGAGGCTCCCGCACCATCCGACGAGGGTCCGGACCTTTCGGCTGAATTGCCTCAGGCCCCGGAACTCCCCCCTCTACCTCATCCTGAGCTTTTGGCCCAGGCAGCCATTCGCGAGGAAATTGCAGCTGTCCTGGAGTTGGGGAGCGTCGTGCGGGCCTCCAACTCCTGGGTGCTGGGAGGAGAAAGATCCCGATCGGGGAAACCCCTCCTGGCCAACGATATGCACCTGGCCCTGAACGCACCGAACATCTGGTTCCTGGTTGGGCTGCATGCCCCCGGACTGGACGTGGTTGGTATGAGTCTCCCAGGGGCCCCGGGGGTCATCGCCGGGCATTCCAACGCCATGGCCTGGGGTTTCACCAACGCCTCCGCCGACGATTCGGACTTCTTCATCGAGCGCACCAATCCGGAGAACCCAAAGGAGTACCTCACCCCAGACGGATGGGTGCCGTTCCAGACCAGAGAGGAACTGATTCTGGTGCGGGGCCAGGAGCCCGTCCCGCTTACCATCCGGTCCACCCGCCATGGACCGGTGATCACACCTGTGGAGGATGCGGCGGGGGATCAGATCCTGGCCTACCAGTGGGTCGCACATTCCCCCTCCCGCACCTTCGAGGCCCTCCTGAGGATGAACCACGCCGACAACGTCGCAGAGTTCCTGGATGCCATGCGGGTGTTCGATAACCCACACCAGAACGTCGTCTTCGCGGATACCGCGGGGGATTGGGGTTACTGGATGGGGGGGCATCTGCCGGACCGGGCTTCGGACCCCCCACCCCATCTCCCTGTGCCTGGGTGGACGGGCGAACACGATTGGTTGGGGTGGATCCCCTTTGACGAAAAGCCCCACATTCTGGCTCCCGCCCGAGGATATGTCGCTACCGCCAACAATGCTCAGGGACGAGACCGGAGGGCCGAGAAAGTCAGTAACGGGAGTTGGGCATCACCCTACCGGGCCCAGCGGATCTCCGAACTCATTGAGGCCCAAGAGCTCCACGATGCGGAGAGTCTCTTGGCGATCCAGATGGATCCGGGAAGCGCTTTCGTGGACCGGCGCCTCGACCAGGCGACCCAGGCGTTCAGGGCCGCCGGCTTGGGCACATTGGCGGATCGGTTGGAGAGCTGGGACGGGCAGGCCGACCTCGAGAGCTCAGAGGCCACTCTTTTCCATGCCTGGTGGAGGGGAGTTCGTCAGGGAGTGGCTGAGGCGTACTACGGCGGCCCGCCAGGTTACTTCCCCGGCCACATGGTGGAGGGTGCGCTGGACGGGAAGCTCACCGTCCCGGATGGCCTCCTCGAAGAGGCGGCCCGGGTTG
>CBDUAX010000138.1:0-9612 GCA_965365235.1 uncultured bacterium | reverse complement strand
ACGGCCCCTAGACCCTGGTCAAAAAGCTCGGTCGGTTCCTTCGGCAACTCACTGTCGCCCGCGGTCGCCGCCCGGGCAAGATCGACCACCCGCTCGCCGTGCCTGACGCCGAGGCGCAATCCGTCTTCCGATTCGAAGGTCATGAAGATCATGCTCGAAACTTCCTTTCCGACTGGCAATCTACTGCACTTTCGGACCCAGAGGGCCTTGCAAGCAACACTCTGGAGATCCCTGGCGATGACAGCCGCAAGTGAGTGTCCCGGAGAGAGCATCGCAGCTCCCGAAAGGACACCCCAAGCGGCATTCGCGCGAAGACGACGAGGTGCGCCTACGGGCCAGGAATCGATCACGACTTTGCACGGGCTGCATCGAAGCCGGCGGGTGTCCCCAGCCGTGGAGATTCCTGGGCCGGGATTGGCTGAAGCCGCCCTCGAGCTGGCCCGGGCCATCCACCCCGAAGCCTTCCAATGAAGCGCCTCGCCATTCCTCTCCTCCTTCTGGGGGCCGTCCTCCTCAGCCTGTTCCTCAGTGTCCGCTTGGGTCATGTCTCGTTCGGAACGGGAGAGGTGTTTTTGACCCTGCTGGGTGAGGGGGACCCGGTACGTCGACAGATCCTCCTGGAAATCCGCCTCCCCCGGGCTCTCTTGGGAGTCTTGGTGGGAGGTGGCCTCGCCCTGGCAGGTTCGGTCTTCCAGGCCCTCCTCAGGAATCCTCTGGCCGAGCCCTACATTCTCGGGATCTCAGGAGGGTCTGCGGCAGGGGCGGTTCTCGTGCTTTCCCTCGGCCTGGCGGCCCTCTCTTCCGTCGCCCTTCCAATGGCAGCCTTCGCGGGAGCGCTGGTCGCTGTGTTCCTGGTCTTCAAGGTGGCTGCGGCGGCGGACCGGAGGTTGGACGTTGGGGTCCTGCTCCTGGCCGGCGTCGTCGTTGGCTCCTCCTTCACCGCCGTCATCGCTCTGACTCTCTCTCTCTCGGAGGCTCAGGCCGTTCGGAGCGCAGTGCTGTGGATGATGGGAAGCCTCGCGGGAGCAACCTGGAAGAGCGTCGGCGTTGTCGCTGCCTACACCCTTCCGTCGGCACTCGTTCTCTTGACCCTCGCCCGGTCCCTGAATCTCATGTCCATTGGGGAGGAGACCGCCGGCTACCTGGGTACGGATGTCGAGAGAGTAAAACGCGTGGCGTATGGTGTGGCGTCGCTGATCACGGCAGCGGGGGTGGCGGTAGCCGGGATCATCGGCTTCGTAGGCCTGATCGTCCCCCACACCCTTCGCCTGATTGTCGGCTCGGACCAGCGGAGGCTTTTGCCCCTGTCATTCCTGGCTGGGGCAGCGTTCCTGACCTTGGCCGACTTGGGAGCCCGGTTGATCCTGGATCCGACGGAGATTCCCATTGGTGTTGTGACGGCCTTCCTGGGCGTTCCCCTCTTCCTGGTCCTCCTGCGCCGGAGCCTTTCGGGATGAACTTCCAGACACGAGACCTGGTGGTCCGGTACGGGAGGTCAGGGAGCCCGGCCCTCGGAGGGGTGACCATGGAGGCTCCCTCCGGAGCTCTCTATGCCGTCCTGGGCCCAAACGGATCGGGAAAGTCCACGCTCATGCGGGCGCTTCTGGGAGTCCTTCGCCCCGAGAGCGGCTCCGCGGCGGTGGGAGGGAGGGAGGCGACGGCCTGGCCTCGTAGAGAACTGGCCAGGGTGGTAGGCGCCGTGGCCCAGAGCGAACATCTTGCCTTCCCCATCTCGGTGAGGGAGTTCGTGGCCATGGGGCGGTACCCGCACCTTGGGCCCCTTCGGCCCGAAGGGGACACGGATCGGGAAGCGGTCCTGGAGGCATTGGCCCAGTGCGACGCCGGCGACTTCGGCACCCGTGAAGTCACCACCCTCTCCGGTGGGGAGCTTCAGAGGGTCCGGATCGCCCGTGCTCTGGCACAGGAGCCTTCGGCCCTGATTCTCGATGAACCCACGGCAAGCCTGGACGTCCGCCATGAGATGTCCATCTTCGAACTTCTTCGGGCTTCGGCGGACAGGGGAATGACCATCGTCCTCATCACCCACCATCTGAACCTGGCAGCACGGTTTGCTGACCGGTTCCTGCTGCTTCACGATGGACTCGTGGCCGCTGAAGGGGAACTGGACAAAGTATTCCGGGAAGAGACGCTGAAAAGCGTTTATCGTTGGCCGCTGGCAGTTCGGGACGATTCCGTGGGGGGTTCTCCTCAGGTGACGCCATGGCGGGAGGTTCCGGAGTCCTGAGGCCGAGCTCGCCGGGCCGTTTCGGCCTCCTCGAAGAGGATCCGATAGCTCTCGAATCGGGTCGGATCGACAAGCCCTTCTGAAAGGGCTTCAGAAACGCCGCATCCCGGCTCATGCAGGTGTGTGCATCCGCGGAACCGGCAACGCTCCCGGAGCGAGCGGAACTCAGGGAAGCACCTCGCCAGATCCCGGGGTTCCACACCCCAGAGCCCTACCTCGGAAAACCCGGGCGTATCCGCCACCAGCCCTCCACAACCCAGGGAGATCAAACGACCGCTGACGGTGGTGTGGCGACCCTTCCCCTTCTTCTCGCTAAGCCCGCCGATGCGGAGGTTCAAGCCCGGCTGGACCTCATTGAGCAGGCTGGATTTCCCAACTCCCGATGGGCCTACCAAGGCAGAGGTCCCATGACACAGGATCTCTTCCAACCGGAGGAGACCCTGGCGGGTCCTGGTGCTGGTCTCCAGAACTTCATAGCCCAGGTGGCGGTAGAGGTCCTTCATCGGCCGGGATGGAACGCCAACATCGTCTTGGGAGACCACAACTCCTGAAGTGTCTGCCCCCTGGCCATTCGAGGCAGAGGTTTCCGGGCGTTCCTCTTCCAGGAGGTCCATTTTGTTGAAGACCAGGGTCATTCGGAGGTCGTTGGACTCACCTACCACCAGGAGCCGGTCGATGAGTGCCTGGCTTACACAAGGTCGAAGGACCGTCGCCACGATGACCAGCCGATCCAGGTTGGCGGCTACTACCTTCGGTCGGCGACCGCCGGGGCCCCTGCGAATAACCTGGCTTCGCCTGGGAAAGACCGCCTCCACGGTGACTGAGTCGTCCGAATCCCGAAGTACCGCGACCTCGTCCCCGATCACCACCTTGTCGCCTGTTCGGGCCTGGCGCTTCAGGCGGCCCCGGAGGGAGGCCTGAACCTCGTTACCGGACTCAAGGAGGACCCGGTATACCCCTCCCTCGCTGCCAAAAACACGACCCCGCTCCATCAGATGGGCTCCTGGGTTGGGCGAAGGCCAAAAAGAGAACCGCCCTCCGGATGGACCTTTTGAACAAGGGTCCGGAAGGCGGTTCTTTTCCACCGCCGAAAGGGCGGCGAGATCTGAATCATCAGGCGGCGAACGACTCCAGGGCGACTCCCTTGTCCCCTTCCCGCAGACGCCGGAGGGCACGGTCCCGAAGCTGACGAATTCGCTCCCGAGTTACACCGAGCATGTTCCCGATCTCCTCCAGGGTGTGCTCACGCTCGCCCTCCAGGCCAAAGTATAATCGGAGGACCTTCGCATCCCTGGCCTCGAGCGTTTCCAGCGCCTCGGAAATGGATTCGCTCAACAGGCGACCCTCCACCTCCATCTCGGGCTCGGCGGCCTCTTCGGTGATGAATCTCTCAACCAGCTGGGAGTCCTCACTGTCGCCTATGGGGGCGTCCAGGCGGATCTCAGCAGCGTTCAAGGTCTGAAGAGATTCCACCAGCTCAGGGGTCAGGTCGGTGGCTTCACTCAACTCTTCTGCCGAAGGTTCCCTTCGAAGCTCCTGCTTCAGGCGCTCCTTCTCACGAAAGATCCTGGCCAGATCCGAGGCTCGGTTAAGGGGGACACGAACAGCCCGCCCCTGATTCGCCAGAGAGGCGAGAATGGCCTGACGGATCCACCAAACCGCATAGCTGATGAATTTCACACCCTGGTCCGGATCGAATTTCCGGGCCGCAGTCACCAGTCCGACATTCCCTTCCTGGATCAGGTCCGTTAGTGAGACTCCCCGATTCTGATATTTCTTCGCAACGCTGATGACAAAGCGCAGGTTCGCTCGAGCCAGCTCCTGAATGGCCTCCTCGTCGCCCTTCTGAGCCAGGGCTCCGAGCTCCTTCTCCCGATCCGGGGTGATGAGCTCATGGCGGCTCACGTCCCTCAGGTACTGGTCCAGAGCAGACTGTTCCTCCACCGTGGCGGAGAAGCCAGCGAGGGGATTCTTCCGCCCCTTCCGCTTGCGCTTCTTCGTGGTCTCTGTGGCTGCCGTGCTCATCTTCTATCTCCTGGCAGGGACCTCAGATTCTCCAGTCCCTCTTGGCTTTCATGCAAACCATCAGCCCACCACCCGGTCGGGGAGGCGGGCCTGCAAACACCGTAAAGCTGAACCGATGCGTGTTAAGCCCTGGAAGCTATAACGCCGACTCGATGCTGTCCAGCTTTTTCTTCCGGCCATTTACACCCCGTCGCCGCTGGAAGGTTCCTCCCTGGATGTGGCATCTCCAGAAAGGAGCTTCAGGAATTTGGCCCGGTCCAGTTCACACCCCTGGAAAGTGAAGACTCGAAGTACCCTTGCGGTTCGATAAAGCTCCCCCGTGACCCTGGGGAGATCGATCACGCCCGGAAGCCCCTCGAGCCCCACCCTCACCACTTCTCCACTGTGTCTTTCTAGGAGGATGTTGAGCTGGAACATGGCTTCCTTGGCAGGATAGTCCACGACAACCTCACCCGGTTCCAGGCCCAACATACCAGCCATTCTGTCCTCAAGTACCCTTCTCTGGGGCAAGTCGGTCCCGAGCCACGCAGGTAAGACCATCTCTCCCAGATCGGCTGCGGTAAACTCCAGAGCCCGCTTCGGGAGCCTCCGGTTCCTCAATGCCGGGAGCCACTGATCCCTTAAACGCCCTGCGGCCTTGCCATCCTCTCCTTCAGCTCTCCGGGCGATCTCGTAGAGAAGCTCTTCGTCGGTTGGGCCAACCAGATCCAGAGGAGAAACCAACCCCAGCTCCACAGCCTCTTCTACGATCCTGCGGTAGAGGACCGTGGCGGCTCGGACCCCATGGTGCCAATACACGTTCCGGAACATCTGGTATTTGGCGAACAGAAGGGACTCGAGAGAGGCCACGGCCTTCTCATGGACCCCTACCTCGTAACGACCCGAATCCGGATCGGCCAGCATGGCCAAACCCTGAAGGAGGCGGTCCACATCCACCTCTCCGTAAGGGACGCCGCAAAAGCGGGCGTCTCTTCGCAGGTACTCCATCTTGTCGAGGTCCAGGCTTCCGCTGACCAACCCCCGAAGCGGAATTTCTCCCCTCCCCCGGATCAGCCGGTGTATGGTCAGGCCTGCCGAAGGGCCCAGGGACCCAAGGGCAGCCTCCAGCTCCGGATCTTCAAAGAACCTGGAGCTCAGCTCTTCATGGTCTCCGGGAATCTGGTCCGGCTCCAGTTCCTCCAGAGCGTGGGAGAAGGGGTAATGCCCGATGTCATGGAGGAGAGCCGCGTAGGGAATGAGTTCCTCCCCCTCCCATACCGCACCGGGAAGCGAGTTCCGCTCCTTCAACAACCGCAGGGCCGTCTTGGCCAGGTGATAAACCCCAAGGGCATGATCAAAACGAGTATGAGTAGCGCCTGGGTAGACCAGGTGGGCCAGACCTAACTGGCGGATATACCGGAGGCGCTGAAAAGCAGCGGAGTCCACGATCCGGACAGCGGTCTCGTCGAGGCGGATGCTGTTCCAGAGGGGATCCCGAATTACACGGAACCGCGATGATTCTGGCATGGCCCGAGAGTAGCCATCCCAATTGGGCGGAGCAATGGAGGAGTGCGGCCGAAGGGCCCGGGGAAAGAGCGAGACATCCACGATTGCCTGGTCGGGAATCGAAACCTCTGGTCTTCGGCCGGTTCCCCGGCCTATCTTCACCCGAAGGAAAAGCGAAGATCGGGAAGCGCAATCGAGAAGCTGAATGGTTCCGAACCCACCACTGAAAGCCTACGTACGCCAGCACGCCGAGGACCGCCCAGGCGTGTATCGGATGCTGGGTCCTGAGGACGAACTCCTTTATGTGGGAAAATCCATTCGGGTGAAGACTCGGGTCCTCTCCTACTTCAGGGCCGATCCCGGAGAGAAGGCCGGAAAGCTCATTCGGGACACAAAGAAGATCGTCTGGGACTACATCCCGAATGAGTTCGAAGCGCTGATCCAGGAGATGCGACTCATCAAACGATGGCGGCCCCGGTACAATGTGGAGCACAAGCGGAAACGGAGCTTCGCCTTCGTCAAGGTCACTCGGGAGCTGGCGCCGCGAGTCTTGCCCGTCACTCGCGTGCTTCCCGATGGGGGGTCCTATTTCGGGCCTTTCCCGCGACCGCGTTTTCTTGGGCAAACGCTGAGGGAACTCGCTCAGATCCTGGGACTCAGAGACTGCCCGGGAACGGTTCCCATCTTCTTCGACGATCAGTTGGAGATCTTCGGCAAGGGCCGGGCGCCACGATGTCTTCGAGCTGAGACCGGGAGTTGCCTCGGCCCATGTTGTGGAGCCTGCTCTGGCCAGCGGTATTCGAACCAGGCTGAACTAGCCCGGCGGTTTCTGGAGGGCCGTACAAGGGAGCCTCTTCGCCTGCTTAAGGAAGAGATGGATCGAGCATCGGCAGAGTTGGACTTCGAGTACGCGGCATTGCTCCGAGACCGCCTCTCGAACCTCGAGTCCCTTCAACGTGAGTTGGTGGCGTTCAGGGGAAGGGTTCAGGGCCTTTCCTTCGTTTATCGAATAAGGGGGTTCAAGGGGGACGATCGACTCTACCTGATTCGAGAGGGCCTGGTGGAGGAAAGGTTCGCTTTTCCCAGGGGGCGCGAGCGGCGAGCCCGGGCAACCAGGAAAGTCGAGGAGGTCTACTCCCGACCGCAGTTGCCACCTACCGCCCTCACCCAGGAGAAAGCTTCGGAGATCCTTCTGGTGGCCCGGTGGTTCAGGCTGAGAGAGAAGGAGTTGAATCGCACGGTCGCGCCCAACGAATGGATCGAGAGTTACGGGCTCGAATCCGTGGCTTGAGGATCTTCCCTGTCTGACGAGCCGGGGAGCTACCTCTTCTTCCTCCCCATCTTCCTGATCAGTTCAAACTCCTCTTTGGTCACGGGCTGGACCGACAACCGTGCCCGCTTCACCAGAGCCATGTTCTGAAGCTCCGGGGTGTCCTTGATCTCGTTCAGGCTCACAACGTCGGCGAAGGCCTCTTTGAACGCCACGTCCACCATGTGCCACCGAGGGTTGTCCGGATCTGATTTCGGATCGAAATAGGGGTTTCCATTGACGAAGGCGAAGTAGTCCGGGTAGGCCTCTTTCGTAACCTGAGCGACCCCGGCGACCCCCGGCGGAGTAGCGTTGCTGTGGTAGAACAGGACCCAGTCACCCACTTCCATTTCGTCCCGCATGAAGTTCCTGGCTTCGTAATTTCGGACACCTTCCCAACAGGTGGACCCGTCCTTCTCCAGGTCGCGGATCGAATAGATCTCCTCCTCACTCTTCATCAGCCAATACCGCTTTGCCATCCTAAAATCACCTTTCGTATTCTAAGAGGGGAATGCACCGGGGAACCGCCGATCAAAAAGGAGCCAAACCCGGTTTCACCTCCGGTTCGGGGGGCGGAGCCGCAGCCACTCCCCGGTAACCGACTCCACCTTGGCACGTGAAAAGAAAACGGGGTGGAATCCATCCTCCGCCCACAATTCGAAGAGATCTGAGTAGTGGGGGTGGTCGGGGTGCCCCCCCTGGCCAGGGTTGTTCATGCCCACGGTTCTGTCCCAATCCCCGGTGTCCACAACGATGCGAAACGATGCACCGGAGCTCTGATTGTCGCCCATCCCCGTTTGGTTCAGTGTAAGTCCGTACCCGCCCCTGGGAACCGGTCCCACCTCGAAGCGGGCCTTCCAATCCGAGCTCACTGCATTGCTGAGAGGGTGTCGGAGGAGGATATGCTTGTACTCCGCCTGGCCGTAGACCCAATCATCCTGGTTTGGCCCGAACCGCTCACCCAACTCTTCCACCGCTTCCGTCAGCGCCCGGGCCATCAACGCATCTCTGCCGACGACAGGATCCTCCCCAAAGGCCCCATGGGGTAAGGTCAGCCATTCCAGATGCTTCCGCATCGGGACCGACCGGATGAAGGGTCGCAACGTCTCCGGGACATGGAGCGCGGTCAGCTCGACTCGCAACGTACGCTCCCAGGCCGCATAGATCCCGGCCTCCACCGACTCCTTCGCCATAATCTGATCCCAGGATAGGAGTCGGGAACGCGCCTCCTCCGTGGCAGGGTCAGTCAAGCTCAGGCTGGGAAGGAATGGTAAGAGGGTCCTGGCCGGGATCGAGAGCTCATCGGTCTGGAGCTCCATCATGTCCACGAGAGAAAAGCGACGCCCGCTCTCCAGAACCTCTACCGCCCGGAGCCAGCGATATGGATCGGACCATTCGAATCCAACCGCCTCCGGGAATGGGTAGCCCGGGGGGATCAGGTAGTTGTTGGCCGTCGCGAAGTACCCCTCCCTTGGGTTTTTCAGGTTGGGTTTGGATTGGATGGGAAGGTAGCCGTCCCACTCGTACCGCCCATCACCAGGAACCGGAACCAGCCCGCTCCAGCTCTTCCTGATGGGAGCGATCCCCACCGCCTGCCACCCGATTGTCCCGTTGGGATCGGCCCAGACCATGTTTTCACCAGGAATATTGGAATAGGTGCAGGCCTCCTTGAATTCCTCCCAATTCTCGGCCTGGTCCATGCGGAGGGACGCCAGGTAGGGAGCACCCCCGACCTCGAGCCACCCCGCCCGAACCGCATAGGCGATGTCCGCTTCGTCATCCTGGAAGACGACAGGCCCGTGTCGAGTGTAGCGGAGCTCAACCACCGCAGGTGCTTGACCCTCGACTGGGATGGTGTCTTCCAAAACAGTCATTCGCTCCCAGGTATCCCGGTACCGGTAGAGATCCGGATCGCTGGGATGCAGTTCGTAGACGTAGAGGTCTTCTGAGTCTGTGGCGAAAACCGTCAGACCCCAGGCCCCGTGTTCGTTGTGCCCAATGGATACTCCCGGCAGAACAGGCTCACCTCCCCCGATGACATTCCACCCTGGCCCCACCAGGTGCACCCAATACCGGAGGGAAGGAGCCGCCTGGGTCCGGTGGGGGTCGTTGGCCATCAAGGGATACCCACTGGCAGAACGGCGGCCGGAAACGACCCAGTTGTTACTACCCAGGTCCATCGTGGGGTCCCAGGCCAGGGCGTCGGGCGTGCCCTGGTGGAAGGCCTCCGTTTCGGAAAGCTCCGCCAAAAGCGGGCTTTTGCTATCCTCGGACCTACCCCCAGCCTCAGCTCGGTATTCGGGCAACACGTCTTGAGGTCGGAACCGAATCGATCCACGAAAAGCGTTATAGAGATGTAGAATGTCCGACTCCAACAGGTGGTCTTGCCGTATGGCCGGGTCCAATGTCAGGTCCGGATTCGGTGGCTGGAATGCGGCCACGGCCCGGACAGCTTCCGGGCCCGCTACAGCCACGGCTCGGCCATACCGCAGCTCGGCACCGATGTTGGAGAGGACCAGCTCTGGCAGAAGCAATGGAGGCTCCTCAC
>CBDUAX010000137.1:0-9615 GCA_965365235.1 uncultured bacterium | reverse complement strand
CCCCCTCTCACCCTCCGAGAAAAAGAGGGATTGGCGCTCATCAACGGCACCCAAGCCACCACGGGGATCGGCGCCCTGTCCTACCAAAGGGCTCTTGTGGCGCTGGAAACGGCGGAGGTGGCCGGCGCAATGACACTCGAAGGGCTCAAAGGGACCCCGGAGGCCTTCAGGGAAGAAGTCCAGGCCGTTCGGCCGCACCCCGGCCAGGCCACCACCGCAGCCCGGCTCCGGGCCCTCCTTCGGGACTCGGAGATCAGGGAGTCGCATCGGTTCCATGATCCGAGGGTCCAGGACTCCTATTCCCTTCGATGCATGCCCCAGGTGCATGGAGCGGCCCGAGATGTTCTGACCTATGCGGGCAGAATCCTGGAAACCGAAGCCAACAGCACCACCGACAATCCCCTGGTCCTCCCTGACGAAAAGGTCGTGGTCAGCGCTGGGAACTTCCATGCGCAGGTGGTCTCTCAGGCCCTGGACTTCGTTGCCATCGCGCTGGCGGACCTGGCAGCCATAAGTGAACGGAGGATCGAGCGGCTGTTGAACCCCGACCTTTCGGGCCTGAACCCCTTTCTGACCCCTCACCCAGGGCTCGAAAGTGGATTTATGATCGCTCAGGTAACGGCCACGGACCTTCTTGCCGAAATGAGGATCCTCGCCCACCCGGCAAGTGTGGACTCCGTGACGACCTCGGCAAACCAAGAGGACCATATCTCCATGGGTATGACGGCCACTCGGAAACTCCGGAGGTCTGTGGAATGCCTCGAGTACGTGTTGGGGATCGAGCTTCTCTGCGGTGCTCAGGCGCTGGAGTACCTGAAGCCCCTCCGCCCCGGCAAGGGAGTGGAGGAGGCCCACGGGTTGATCCGTGAGTCCATCACCCCGCTCACCGGCGATCGTGTTCTCTCCAATGACATGGAGGAGGTCGCCCGGTTGGTCAGGTCGGGTGCGTTTTCTTCCCTCGTTACCCCTTGAACCCGAATTTCCTGGAGGTTTGAATCCATGACTTCACCAGGCCCTCGAACGGTTAGAGCCCCCCGCGGCACAGAGCGGAGTTGTCGGGGGTGGACCCAGGAAGCCGCCCTCAGGATGCTCATGAACAACCTCGATCCTGACGTGGCCGAGAAACCTGATGATCTGATCGTATACGGAGGGAAGGGGAAGGCTGCCAGGAACTGGGAGGCGTTCGAGGCCATCGTCGAATCGCTGAGAGAGCTGGCCGACGACGAGACCCTGCTGGTTCAGTCGGGAAAGCCGGTTGGCGTGTTCAAGACATTCCCTCACGCACCCCGGGTCCTCATCGCCAACGCCAATCTGGTGGGCCGGTGGGCCACCTGGGAACACTTCCATGAGCTGGAGCGGCAAGGGCTCATGATGTACGGCCAAATGACGGCGGGGTCCTGGATCTACATCGGCACCCAGGGAATCCTCCAGGGGACGTATGAGACCTTCGGGGCCATGGCAGACAGGCATTTTGGTGGCAGCTTGAAGGGCCGTTGGATCCTGACCGGAGGCATGGGTGGGATGGGTGGGGCGCAACCGTTGGCCGCCACCTTCAATGAGGGTGCGATTCTGGTGGTGGAGGTGGATCCCGCTCGGATCCAGCGTCGGATCGACACTCGCTACTGTGACAAGGCCACCGACGACCTCGACGAGGCCCTTTCATGGGTTCTTGGGGCCAAGGACAGGGGAGAGCCGCTCTCAGTTGGACTGGTGGGGAACTGCGCAGACGTGCTCCCGGAGATCGTTCAGCGGGGGATCGTGCCGGATTTGGTTACGGACCAGACCTCTGCCCACGATCCCCTTACCGGGTATGTGCCCAATGGCCTTTCCCTGGAGGACGCGGCGGAACTCCGTGAGAGGAACCCGGATGACTACGTGAAGCGGGCCATGACTTCCATGCGTGCCCATTGCGAGGCCATCGTTCGTCTGCAGGCGATGGGCTCCATCGCTGTTGATTATGGGAATAACCTCAGGGGCATGGCGCTGGACGCGGGTTTCGAGGAGGCCTTCGCCTACCCCGGGTTCGTCCCGGCCTACATCCGTCCTCTTTTTTGCGAAGGGAAGGGCCCTTTTCGATGGGCGGCCCTTTCCGGGGATCCGGCTGACATCCACCGCACCGACGAGCTTGTGCTGGAGCTCTTCCCGGAAAACCAACACCTCAATCGGTGGATTCGGATGGCACAGGAAAAGGTGCAGTTCCAGGGTCTTCCATCTCGGATCTGCTGGTTGGGTCAGGGGGAAAGAGCGCGGTTCGGCTTGGCCATGAACGACCTGGTGGCGAATGGGGAGATCTCCGCTCCCATCGTCATTGGGCGGGACCACCTGGATACCGGCTCTGTTGCGTCCCCCTTCCGGGAGACCGAGGCCATGAAGGACGGGACGGACGCTGTAGCGGATTGGCCCATCCTGAATGCCCTCCTTAACACCGCCTCGGGGGCAAGTTGGGTTTCCTTCCACCACGGCGGAGGGGTCGGGATGGGGGCTGCCCTCCATGCAGGCCAAGTCCTGGTGGCTGACGGCACACCGGAGATGGCTGCCCGCATCGAACGGGTCCTCACCAACGATCCGGGTATCGGCGTGGTCCGCCACGCCGACGCCGGGTACGAAGAGGCCTGGGAGACCGCCAAGGCCCAGGGCCTCAGGATTCCCATGGGCCCCGGCTGACCTAAAGCGAGGACGACCCCCCTAACCCTCAGGTGCTTCTGAACGGAAGAAGAACTACATGACCCACCCCTATATGTGGGATCGTCTGTGGATCGGTGGTCACCTGGCCACTCTCGATCCCGAGCTGGACGGGTACGGCGAGATCGAGAACGGGGCGCTGGCCTCCCGCAAAGGCCGGATCGTCTGGGTAGGACCGGAAGGGGATCTTCCTTCTCCTCCGAGGGAGTGTGCAAGGGAGGTTCTGGACCTGGAGGGAGGTTGGCTGACCCCCGGCCTGGTGGACTGCCACACGCACCTGGTGTTTGCAGGTGATCGTTCCGGGGAATTCGAAGCCCGCCTGAAAGGGGTTTCTTATGAGGACATCGCCAGGGCAGGGGGTGGGATCAGGAAGACTCTGGCGGCCACCCGTGAAGCTTCAGAGGATGCCCTTCTGAGGGCTGCGGTCCCCCGCTTCCTAAATCTGAGCGGGGAGGGGGTGACCACCTTGGAGATCAAATCGGGATATGGGCAGGACCCGGATTCCGAGCTGCGCCTGTTGAGCGTGGCCCGGCGACTGGGGGAAAGCCCGTCTGTGGATGTCCAAACCACCCTCCTGGCAGCCCATGTCCTTCCTGAGGAGTACGAAGGCCGGCGGGGAGAATTCCTGGAAATGGTCGTGGAAGAGATGATCCCCAGGGCTGTCACAGACGGACTGGCCGATGCCATAGACGCGTTCTGTGAAAACATCGCCTTCTCTGTGGGGGAATGCCGCCAGGTTCTCGAGGCCGGAAAAAAAGCGGGCCTTGGCGTGCACCTTCATGCGGACCAACTGACGGATGGAGGCGGGGCTGCCCTGGCTGCCTCGTTGGGCGCGCTTTCAGCCGACCACCTCGAATACACGTCTGAGGCCGGGGTCCTCGCCATGGCCAAATCCGGCACGACAGCCGTGCTCCTTCCCGGCGCCTTCTACACTCTCAAGGAGACTCACCCTCCCCCTGTGGCCCGATTCCGAGAGGCCGGTGTGCCAATGGCCCTCGCTACCGATCTGAACCCGGGCTCCTCTCCTCTGAATTCCATCCTCCTGGCCATGAACATGGGGTGCACCCTCTTCGGTCTGACCCCGGAAGAGGCTTTTCGAGGCGTGACTGTGAATGGCTCCCTGGCGCTGGGCCTGGAGGGAGACCGGGGCACACTGGAAGAAGGAAAGAAGGCCGACCTTGCGCTGTGGAAGATCGGCCATCCTCGTGAGTTGTCTTACTGGCTCGGGAGCCATCCCTGTAAGGGCACCGTCAAGAACGGGATCCCTACGGCATCATCCGCCCCCGCTTTTCCTCCTCACCGTACCTCCTGACCTTCCGGAGGACGTCCCGCCCCTTCGGCTCGGCGCACTCCGGGTCGTCGCCCTGGGCGTACTTCTGGGAGCTGCCCTGGGCGCACTGCGAGGGGCGGATTGCGCCCTGGGAGCGCTCGTCCTAGGAGCGGCCCGGGGTGTGCTCCGAGGTGCGGTCCTAGGGGCCGTCTGGGCCCTGGGTGTCGACCGGTTCGGAGCAGACCTGGTTGTGCTGGAACGACTCGGCGCCCGGGAAGGAGCTCTTGCCGATCCTGAACTGGAGGAACGACCGGGCGCTTGGGCCGAGGGTTGTCTGGTGGGCGTACGGTTCGTCGGAACCCGGGCTGACCCGGAAGTAGGCGTCCGACTGGGGGTCCTGGCCGATGGCGCTGCGGCCCGGCCCTGATTCGGCACCCTGGCAGACGGTCGGGTTGCCACTCCTCTACTTGGAGTCCTGGCCGTCCCACCGGACGGAGTCCTGTTCGGAGTGGCGCTGCTTCCACGGCTTGGCGCACGAGCCGAAGGCGCGGCCGTCCCACCGCGGGTTGTGGTCCGGGTCGAGGGTGCGGCGGTTCTTCCGGTGTTCGGCACTCGGGCCGATGGCCGTGCGGATGGGGCCGTGGACCGTGTCGAGGGCCGGGCGCTCTGCCTGCCCACCGCCGGGGTGGAGGACCTGCCCGAGACCCCGGTCCGGTTCGCACGGTCCGATGGCCGTGCCACGCTGGAGGCCCCTGTCCGAGGCGACTGGCCACGGGCCGAGGGCGACCTCACGGCGCCGGAACCCACCGATCCGGGCCGAGCGGTCCTGCTGGAAGGTGTCGCTACTCCTGGCCTGGCCGTCCTGCTGGAGGGCGTCGCAACTCCTGGCCTGGCCGTCCGGGTGGAAGGTGTGGAGACTCCGGGCCGGGCCGCGCCGCGTCCATTGACTCCAGGCTGAGCCACATTTCCTCGGGCGACCCGGGGCTGACCAGAGGATGTGGTTGCCGGGGCCCCACGAGGCTGCGCTGTCCGGGTAGCTGTCACAGACCTCCTGGGGGATTCCTTGAAGGTGGTGTTGGCGTACCCTCGATGAGGTGCCCCAGCCCGAACGATTCTTTGGGCAGGGACCACATAGGCCACGCGGGAGTAGCCGGGGCTCACATACCAGGGGTCATTGTAGTACCACCATCCAGGATTGTACCCCCACACCGGGCGCCAGCGAGCGAGGTATCCGGTATGGCCCCACCACGGATCGAAGTAGACCGGGCGCCGATAGTAGTTCCACCCAAGACCAAGGGAAAACCGAAAACCACTGTGCCAGTACGGGTCCCACCAGTCCCAGCAAGGATTGGGATGACTCCACCAGTTGCAGTAGAATGGGCTGTAACTCGCCCGCCACCGGTAACTGGACCCATGGTAGTAGGGGTCGTAATCGTAATAATCGTCGTAGTAGTAATCGTCGTAGTAATAGTCGTCGTGATAATAGTCGTCGAAGTAATAGCCGTCGTTGTAATAGCCACGACCTCGGGATGAATACCCGACTCCCACACCAATCCCTAGACCTGCCCGGAATCCAGGCCGGAAGATGGAGCCATGACCCCAATGGGACACAGCCATCCCGACCCCCACCCCGTCGAATAACCCGAGACTGAGCGAAGCGGAAACCGAGACCTGGGCTTGACCCGCGTGGGGACTCAAGGCCAACACCAATCCGGTCAGGGCAACGGGGAATAGACGTGTGAACATGTTTCCTCCTGGCTAGTCTTCTAACCGGATCCGATGCAGGGGGCGTGCCAGTTGGGCGGATATTCCTAACCCCTTAGGAAACAACGTCTTAGCGATGCTCACGGTCCTCGTCGGTATGGCCACTGTCCTACGAAGGGGACAGGGATCCATCAGGAGCGTCCTCGAATCCACCATTCCAGGAGGAGGAGAAGGATCAGGACCATGAAGGGGAATACGGTCAAGATCAACCGACCCCCAATCCCATTCCCAACGGATTCCGAAAAGCCTTCGGCTTCCTCCCCCACCGCTTCAAAGGGTTCCACGGGCTCGTTACCACCTTGCGCCATCTTCTTCTCTCCGGGAAAACTGAACTGTGTCGACTTCCCCTGGCTGGGGAGAGGCTCTCGAGGTTGTCCTCCGCCCCCTCGGACCGGGAGAAACCAGTTTGTTTGAGCCCTCTCACTCACAGGGAACGAGGGCCATTCGGTCCAATGGTGGGTCCCCGGCCACAAAGGAAAAAGGTGGGAGGGGGTGGACGTACGCCCCCTGTTGCCCCAAAATTCTCTTACCAGTGTTTTTACTGGATCACATAGCACCCGGAAAAAGTCCGATCTCAATCGGGTGCGCCCATCCATCCCCCTGTTCAGGACAGGTCTACCCGGCGAACCCGTTTCGGGTCAAGCGGATGGCTAACCAAGGTACTCTCAAAGTACGGTGAACGACGCGTGACACACGAAGGCTCCCTCGGCATCCTGGAGGTTCTTCCAGGAGGGTCGGGTTTCATCCGGCGCCCGGAAACGGCATACACGCCTGGGAATGACGACATCTATGTCGGTGCCCGGGTCATTCAAAAATTCGACCTCCGCACGGGGGACGAACTCTCCGGGGCGGTTGGCAACCGGCCGAAGAACGGCAAAAGTCCGCCACTGAAGCACCTGGCCATCGTGAACGGGGTCGCTCCGGAGGATCTTCCGCGCCGACCCCTCTTCTCGCAGCTCGGCGCCCAACATCCCGACGACCCTCTCCGTTTGGAGTGCGGCCGCACATATCGAGGGCAACCCGATCATACCAATCGGGTCATCGACCTCTTTTGCCCGCTGGGCAAGGGCCAAAGAGCCATGATCGTGGCTCCCTCCAAGGCCGGAAAGACTACTGTACTCCAGGCCGTGGCCGAGGGGGTCGTGAAGAACAACCCCGATTGCCACCTGATGATCCTCCTCGTTGACGAGCGCCCGGAGGAAATCACCGAGATGGAGGCCTGCGGGTACGGAGAGGTCATCGCCTCCTCTTTCGACCGGCCGGCGGAACGCCATACCCAGGTTGCCGAGATGACACTGGCCCGGGCGCACCGCCGAGTAGAGATGGGCCAAGACGTCGTGATCATTCTGGACTCAATTACCCGGCTTGCTCGGGCCCACAACACCGTGGAGGAGGGGTCAGGAAGGACCCTCACCGGGGGGCTTGATGCCAACTCTCTCGAGAAACCCAAACGCTTTCTGGGGAGTGCGCGGAAGATCAATCAGAAGCTGGGCGGCGGGTCTTTGACCATCGTGGCCACCGCCCTGGTGGATACTGGTTCCCGCATGGATCAGGTCATTTTCGAAGAGTTCAAGGGGACAGGGAATAGCGAGCTCCTGCTGAGCCGGGATCTGGCTGACAAGCGGATCTACCCCGCCATCGACCTGGCTGCGTCAGCGACACGGCGCGAAGAACTGCTCCTTTCCGATGAAGCGCTGGATCTCTCCCGAGCTTTGAGGAGGAAGTTCGCTGACCTTCCCCCGGCGGACGCCATGTCCGAGCTTCTGATGGTCATGGCCCGGACGAAGACCAACGAAGAACTGGTCAGGCTCTTCAAGGAGCGTTGAGGGGAGAGGCCAGGGTGAGAAAGGATCAGCCACCCTCCGTGGGGGCTTTTTCTCTTCTGTTTGCTGCTTCCATCAGGCGCTCCAGGCTTGCCCTCATGGCCTCTCCCTGAGACGAAGCCATCCCTCTGGCGGCGTACCCCATGAGGGGATTCCAACCGAAGTCACCCTCCTCCACCCATTGAAGGAGTGTGCCCTCCGGCCCCGATTCCAGGGTCAGACGACCGCTGATGGTGAGAGATCCCCCTTCGATCCGAACCTCGTAGGTCACCTCTCGGTTTGGGGTGGACCCGGTGATCACCGCTTCCCCTCTCCCGTACTGGGGGTCATCCCATCGGAGGCCAGCCCCCGTACCCTCCTGCGGCCCGTAGGACTCCATGCCCTCTTCCGGAAAGGGGGTCCAGACCTCCCAAGCCAAGAGGCTGTTCAGAAGAGGAAACACCTCAGAGGGGGGTTGGGGGAGGAGTATCTCTTCCCGGGCGGTCCACCTTCCAGGGAGGAGGAGTCCCACAAGGAGGTACCCAAGGCATACCACCGCGAAACCCCCAAAGATCTTCGTTCCCATCTTCATTCCTCCACCTCCACTCCCGGCTCGGTCAAAGAACTACCGGAAAAACCGGGTTCCACAGAATCCGACTCCATCGCAGAGGGGCCCAATCCCTGAACCTTCAGCCGGGAATCGTGATGGCACCCCTCGCAAGGAACCGAGAGGATGGGGCGAATCGGGGTGCCCTTCCTGAGCTTCAGGCCACCCCCGCACTTGGGACAGAAACCCCTCAGGGCCAGCAAGGTGAACCTCTCCCTCCATTTCCGCAGTCCAAAGAAACCACCGAAGGCCAGAGCACCCAAGGCCCAGGGGGCATGAGGGGGAACGACACCCACTGCCGGCGCCAGGACCAGGCCGGTTCCAAGGAACGCCGCGGCCCTGCTCCCTCTCCAGGCTACGCTCCGGGGGATGACCTCCACCTCTGCCGGCTGGGGTTGGAAACCGAAGAGGGTCAAGCTCCCGGAGAGGTGGAGGACGGTCTCCGAGGACCGTTCGGAAAGGCCTGGTTCAGTCGTCATGGAATCTCCCAGGGGAGGTCGAATCGTTGAGGTTCTCCCGCGGACTCCTCGGGTCCCCGAATCCGGCTAAGCACTCCTGCTGAGGACGTGGAAGGTCGCTCGTCGGGATTGGAGAATATATCTTCTGTTTTGGCAACCCCAAGGGAACACGGTATCACTCTACCAAGGATGAAGGCGACAGTCCCTCCGTGACCGAAGACGCAAACCGCGACGAGGGCCAGGAAGGCGCCTCGGCACTCTCGAAGGAACTCTCCGACTTCCTGCTGGAGTTTTCCATCGGGGTGCACCGGTACGCCATGTACCCACCGGATCACCCGTCCCTGGTCCCGGCAGCCGGTCAGGTCAAGCAAAGGCTCGACGGGATCCTCTCCGAGCGCCGGTCCCTCTCCATCGGGGCTGCCCACAGCCAGCTGGTCATCGAAGGTCTGGCGACAGAAGCGAAACACCCCGTCCTCTCTGACCTGGCGAGGAGGATGCATGACCATCAGTTGGGAGCCGTCGCCCTCAACCGGGGCACGGGGACGAAAGAGGTCGAGGGGCTCCTCGAGACCCTTGCCCAGGACCCGGAACGGGATGGGGAACCGCTGGGCCTTCTCCCGGCGGCAGAGATCCCGAGCTGGCCCCATATCAAGCTCTACCCGGTGGGTTACGAAAGACTCGAGCTCATCGAGGACGAAGGAGATCCCGAGCTAGATCTCGAACGGGCGACGGACCTCTGGATCGGGCTGGCCCGTACGGCCATGGAAACCGAGATCGAGTCGGAGCTGGAATCTTCCCCGGATTCCACAGCGGTCGCCCGTTCCATCCGAGCACATAGGCGTGAAGCCGCATACGACCAGGTCATCGTCGGATACCTTCTCCAACTGGCTGAAGAGTTGAAGGCGGGGCGGGGGAGAGAGGTGGAGACAATCCGGCGACGTGTCTCCGGTCTGATCCGCGAACTGGACATGCCGACCCTGGAACGGCTGGTGGACATGGGAGGAAGTGTTTCCAGGCGCCGGGGCTTCGTCC
>CBDUAX010000136.1:0-9619 GCA_965365235.1 uncultured bacterium | reverse complement strand
GGGCGCTGGCCGGCCTGGACCGGCCCGCCTGAAGCTCCGGATGGCCCTTTTCGGATAGAATCGGGTAGATTATCGAACACCTTCCGGCCCCGATTTCGTGGGGACTCGAAAGGCAGTCTAGCGACAGGGAGTTGATCTGGATGACGAAGCGGTATGGAAGAACTGGATGGGTCACACCCCTACTCCTCCTCCTCTGGGTGGGGGCCGGGGCGGCTCAGGAGGCCTCTCGCCTCGATGAGCCCGTGCAACCACACCCAGAGGGTGATGCGGCCATCGGGCGCCTTCGGTCCCCCTATTGCCCAGGGATGATGCTGGAGGTCTGTCCTTCCCCTCAGGCGAAGTTCCTGAGGGATTCGATTCAGGCCATGGCCTGGAATGGGGCTTCCGCCGACTCCATGGTGGGCTGGATGTTGGCGAACCATGGGGAGGAATACCGGGCAGTCCCCCGGGCTTCCGGGAGCGGTCTCTGGGCTTGGCTCATGCCGCCCTTTGCCCTTTTGGCGGGCCTGGTTGCTGTCGCCCTGGCTCTTCAGCATTTCCGCACCCGGAGAGCTGACGGTCCAGAAGGAAGCGCGGAACTCTCCCAGGAGGACGAATCTATTCTCCAAGACGCGCTGAAAGAACTCAAAGACTCTGAGGAGATCGCGTTCTGACTGCCACCCTTCCAGCGGCGATGGACAACGAGAAGGGGACCGGTAATCGGTCCCCTTCAATGTTGGACCTGGTGAGGCTTTCACCTCAACGGCTTTTTCCGCCGGGTGGGGAAGAGCTCTATCGCCAACTGGCGCGTCTGACCGAACTGACGGCGGAGATGGAACTGCTGGATGTGGCCAGCGGGAAGGGGATTCCTCTGGAGTTCTTCGCCAGGGAATACGGAGTCCTTGGAACCGGTGTAGAGGAAGACCCCCGGCTCATCCAGGAGGCCGACGCACACGCTCGTTCGGAAGAACTCACTGGGCAGATCAGTTTTCAGAGGGCCTCCCACGACGATCTCCCTTTTCGGGACGAGACCTTCGATGTGGTGGTTGGTGAGCTCGGGCTCGCTGCTCGAGTCGATCCCAGGGAGGCGATCCGAGAGCTGGCACGGGTCACACGGCCGGGTGGGCAGGTGGCGCTGGTCCAGTTGGTGTGGAAGGCGCCCGTAGATGAGGGGCGTCGTCAGGTTCTTTCTGAACACCTCGGCGCCCGGCCCCTGATGATGGTGGAAGTCCGCCAGGTGCTCCTCGATGCCGGGGTAAAGGACCTGGTTACCGAGGACTGGACGGACGAGAAGACCGCCTTCCGGGGTGCGGTCAGGAAACCGTTCCCGGACTTCTCGGAGCTGTTTACGGTGCGGGAAAAGCTCGGAATCCTCAGACGCGCCTGGCGACGGTGGGGCTGGCGGGGTGTGCTCTCACTCTTCCGGCGCGAAGCCGAGGTCCACCGACTCCTTACCAAAGAGCGGATCTTGGGGCTGAGCCTTCTGAAAGGGACGAAGGAATCGATGGCGGAGGGGAGAGGGGCTCGCGTCGGGAGGGAAGGCGAAGACCACGCAACGCCCTTGGACTCGGATTCCAGCCTCGGCTTGAGTGAGACCCCCATGGCCGGGTCTCCCCAAGAGGCGTCTGGCCGACCCGGTGACCTGCAGACCACTGGGCTTCCCCTATTCGGCTCCGACGCGCCTGAGTAGGGTTCTCAACTCCCGATCGGCCCTCAACCCGAAAGGTACGTCATCCCTTGGGCAACGTTGGTCCCCGCGTCGAGGTAGCTCTTCCGCTCCCCCTGCCCCAGACCTTCACCTATTCCCTTTCGGGTCCGAGCCCCTCTCCGGGGACCCGGGTCCTGGTCCCTTTTCGGAAGGATGAGAAGGTAGGCTGGGTGGTGGGACCCGCTGGATCGGAG
Organism: uncultured bacterium; assembly: GCA_965365235.1. Lineage (GTDB taxonomy): Bacteria > Gemmatimonadota > Gemmatimonadetes > Longimicrobiales > Gaopeijiaceae > CBDUAX01. The sequence goes on along the minus strand of CBDUAX010000136.1, from coordinate 7,738 downwards.
GAGATTTCGGGGGTCCGAAATGTCCTGGACGTCCTGGACAAGAAACCCAGTGTTTCCAGTGATATTCTCTCCCTTGCCGAGTGGATGGCCGAATACTACTTGGCTCCGCTGGGGATGGTTCTCCGTGGTGCTCTCCCATCGGTTCTCTCCGACTCCTCCCGGGACTACCTGACGCTGATGGAGGGGACGCCGGGCCGACGGACCCCCCGGGAACACCGGCTCCTCGAGGTCCTCCGGGGAGCTGGCGGACCTCGAAGGGTTCGGACGTTGAGAAAGGAACTGGGAATGGGTTCCATCTGGCCCGAAATCCGGAGTCTGAGTGAGGCCGGCTTGATCCAGCATGAAGTCCTGCCTCCTCGAGAACCCTCCGTTCGAACCCAGCGTGTGGTCCGGATCGTGGACTGGCTTTCGTCTTTGGGGGACCGCGAGGAGCGCTTTCGCCGAGCCCCCCGGCAGGGTGCTGCCTATGAAGTGTTGGAGAGCTCCGGGGGTTCGGCGACCCTCGCCCACCTCCTGGGACCGGAAGGCTTCGGCCGTTCCGTCATTCGGGGCCTCGAGGAGAAGGGTGTGGTGGAGGTGTCTGACGAAGAGGTTCTTCGTGACCCCTTCCGGGACCGTCCGGCATCGCCCCCCAAGAACCTCACGCCGACGGCCGATCAGGCCCGAGTCCTGGCCGGTCTCATCCAAGGTCTGGACCAAAGGAGGCCTTCTCCGGCTCTTCTTCACGGGATCACCGGGTCCGGAAAAACCCTGGTCTATATCGAGCTCCTGAAAGAAGCGGTAGACCGGCGGGGCAAGGGAGCGATTGTACTGGTTCCGGAAATCTCACTGACTCCTCAGACAGTTTCCAGGTTCAGGGCTCACTTCGGAGATCAGGTGGCTGTCCTTCACTCCGCCCTTTCCGACGGAGAACGCTACGATGCTTGGCGGCAGCTTCGGGCCGGGGAGAAGCGGATCGCCGTAGGTGCCCGGTCCGCCATCTTTGCCCCCGTCTCGGATCTGGGCGTCGTGGTCGTGGACGAGGAGCACGATGGGAGCTATAAGCAGTCGGAAGGGCCTCGATACCACGCGAGGGACGTGGCCGTGGTACGGGCCACCCAAGCCGGGGCCCTTTGTGTCCTGGGCAGCGCCACCCCCTCTCTGGAGAGCTGGCATAACGCCCAGAAGGGGAAATTCGGACATTACAGTCTTCCGGAACGCGTAGGCGGGGGCGTCCTTCCGCCGGTGTCGGTTGTGGACCTCAGGGAAGTTTGGCGTGAACGCCGAGAGAAGCGGAAGAGAGTGGGAAGGGCGGGATCCAGCCTGGAGGGAGGCCGGAATGGGGGCGACGGGGTCCTCTCCACAAGGCTGGTAGACGGGATTCGCCACCGGCTCCAGAAACGGGAGCAGGTGATCCTCCTTCTAAACCGGAGGGGATACTCCAACTTTGTCCAATGCAGGGAGTGTGGCGAGGTATGGCGGTGCCCCGACTGTTCGGTTTCACTGACTTTCCACAAGGTGAAGTGCCGGATCCTGTGTCACTATTGCCGGCATGAAGAGCCTGCCCCCTCTCTTTGCCATCGGTGTGGATCGGAGGAGCTGAGTTTTCGGGGGCTGGGAACCGAGCAGGTTGAGCGCGTGGTGGCGGAAAGTTTCCCTGGGGCTCGGATCGCTCGGATGGATGTGGACACGACCTCGGGAAAGTGGGCCCACCACGAGATTCTGGGCCGATTCGGGAGGGGGGAAGTGGACATCCTTCTCGGTACGCAGATGATTGCCAAAGGGTTGGATTTTCCCAGGGTGACGCTGGTGGGCGTGGTGAATGCCGATGTCGGGATTCATCTCCCTGATTTTCGGGCCAGCGAACGGACCTTCCAGCTGCTGAGCCAGGTGGCCGGTCGAACCGGACGAGGAACTCTGGGAGGTGAAGTCGTGGTCCAGACCTCCCTTCCTGACCACTACTCGGTTCGGGCCGCCCTTGACCACGACTTCATCGGCTTCGCAAGGAAAGAAGTGGAGGAACGCAGGCATCCAGCGTACCCACCTCATGTCCGGGTTGCCAACGTACTCTTCAGTAGTCCTCATGCGGAGGAGGTGGCTGGTGAGGCGGAGCGAGGCGCCAGGTGGATCCGGAGCTTCCTGAGGGGCTCGCCGGGTGGAGGGGAACTCGTGGGCCCGGCCCCGGCTCCCATCGAAAAGCTTCACGGCCGGTGGCGTTGGCACTTCGTGCTTCGGTCCCCTTCTCCCGGAGCCCTGGGGAAGACCCTCCTCTCCTTCCGAGACAATTTCCACCCCCGGGGACGGGACGTACGGCTAATTATCGACCGGGACCCCGTGGCCCTCCTATGATCAGGCAAAGGGAGGCCTTGGCCTTTCCCTGATTCGGAGCCTCCTGATCTCGAAACGCCCCCGGGCAAGAAGGGGAATAAACCCGGCGAATTGCAGGATTGCCCCGGGGCCGGCCCCCGGGTAATATCTGAAAATCGGTCCCAGGGTCCTTGGGACCGACCGCCTTGGCTACCCCGCATCCAACACCGGTTTTTGGGGTAGTAGAGCTGAGCTACTCCGGGGCAGTTACTCCGGGGGAAACCTCCTGAAGGAAAGGAGTCGGATTCGCGGGATGGGGTGCTTGGCGCTGAACGCTTCCTTCGAGCCCCTGACGATTGTCCCGGCCCGAAGGGCTGTCCGGCTTGTCCTGGACGGAAAGGCCGAGATCCTCGAGGTGGACGGGGAAAGGGCTTTCCGCTCGGAGCGGGACCGGGTGCCTTTCCCTCTCGTCATCCGCCTGGTCCGGTTCGTTCATGTCCCCCGGAAGTTTCGTAGACAGGTGACGAACACCTTCCTGTTTGCCCGGGACGGGTATTGCTGTCAGTACTGCGGTCGGCACCGGAGCGAGTTGAAGGGGCGACAATTCCTGACCCGAGACCATATCCTGCCGGTTTCCAGGGGAGGGGGGAATGGGTGGGAGAACGTGGTGACCAGCTGCTCTCCCTGCAACAATCGTAAGGGAAACCGCCTGCCGGAGGAGGTCGGTATGCGCATCCTCAGCAAGCCAGGTGAGCCGAACCACGTCCATCTTGTCTGGGCCGTACGAAGGCTCACTCCCATCCAGGCGAAGTACATCGGGATGTTTTACGGGGACAAGACGGTGGCGTTCCTCAGGTCCGGCCCTCAGTCGTCCAACCAGGCATAGGGACGCTCATAAAACTGGCCGTAGCCCCGAACGATTCCGTGGGCAGTATACTCTTTCCAAGCAATCACCCACCCCCGAACGGGGTCCTGGTGGACCTCGTAGGAGAAGCGCGGGTTTTGAGTGCGTTCTGCCAAAAACCGCGCCAGCGGTGCGGGTAGATTCGGGACCCCTTCCACAGAGATGTCAGCGGGGCTGGTCAGAAGCTCTTTCTGGATCTCCGACTCAAACACTTTGAGTTCACGGATGGCGGCCTCAACCGCACTCGTCACGCGACCGAAGCTCTCGGGAGCCCCACTCCCGGTCCGGTGCCGAAGCTCTCTCAGGAGGGTGAGGGTCGTGGGCGCACCCAACTCGTCCAGTACCTCCTGGAGCATGCCGAGAAGGCGCTCCTGGATGCGGAGGAGTTGGGAAAACTCCCTCAATGCGCTTCCTTTTGTTCCTGCCTCCGGCGCCATTCACTCACCCTGGGGGTTTGAGGGTCTCCTGACTCAATCTAGGTACCCCGGGAAGCCGGGTAAACAGATTTTCCCTGGGAAACCGTAATTCGCCCGTCCACTGCCACGCCCCCCTCGGGAAATGCCAGGAAGGGGTTCACGTCCAATTCAAGGATCCGATCATGGTCCCCCACCAGCTGGGATATCCTTTGAATGACTTCGGCCACCGTGCCGAGATCCGACGCCGGCTCCCCGCGAATCCCCTCCAGAAGGGGTAGACCCCGAATCGACTGGATCATCTCCTCGGCATCGATGCGGGTCACAGGTTGTACTCGGAAGACCACATCCTTCAAGGCTTCTACGTATACCCCTCCCAGACCGAACATGAGGACGGGGCCGAAGCGGGGATCGGTCTGCATGCCCACAATCACCTCTCTTCCTCCTTTCCGATACCCCTCTACAAGGACCCCTTCCATCCGTGCCTCGGGATGGAGATCCCGAACCGACCGGACGATGGATTGGTACGCTTCGGCAACCTCCGTCGACGACCTCAGATCAACACACACACCGCCGGTGTCGGTTTTGTGGAGGATATCAGGAGAGATGATCTTCAGGACCACAGGAAATCCCAGTTCCTCTGCCACCTCCACCGCCAACTCTTGGGAATGGGCCACCCGGTAGGGGATGGTTGGGATGCCATAGGCCTGGAGGACCTTCAGGGCCTCCACTTCCGTCAGCTGGGTCCGGCCCGCTGCCTGGACCCGGTCCAGGATCAACTCGACCACACGGCGGTCCACGGGGAACCGTTCCGGTTCCTGGAAAGGGCGTTCGGTCCATTTCCGGTGCCGATGCATGGCGGCCAGGGCCCGTGCGGCCGACTCGGGGAAGATATAGGCCGGTATCCCCGCATCTTTCAGCTCGGCCCTCCCCTCGGGAAGCCCCTCCCGACCCATGAGGACGGCGAGGACCGGCTTGTTTCGGTTCCCTTCTGCGGCAGACACGATGCTCGTGGCGATATCGATCTGCCTCACCCCAAGGGGAGGGACGAAGGCTGCAATGGCGGCATCGACGCCGGGATCATTCAGAACCATGCGAAGTGCCACTTCATAACTCTTGCCCGTAGCCGAGGCGATCATGTCCACCGGATTCCGGACCGAGGCTTCGGCGGGGAATACCTCCCGAAGCCCGGCCTGGGTGCTTGGGGCCAGCTCCACGACTTCCAAACCCAGTGATTCGCAGGCATCCGCGATGATGATCCCGGGCCCACCGGCGTTGGTGACGATGGCCACCCGGTTTCCCGCTGGCTCAGGGAGCGTCTCGAAGGCCATGGCCATATCGAAGAGCTCCTCAACGGATTGGGCTCGCAGGACGCCGCATTGGGAGAGAAGAGCGTCGATGGCCGCATCGGTACCCGCCAGTGCACCGGTGTGGGAGGACGCCGCTCGGGCCCCGGCTTCGGTCCGGCCAGATTTTACTACGGCGATGGGCTTCTTCCGGGAAACTCTCCTGGCGATGGGGGTGAAATGCCTGGGGTTTCCGAAGCTCTCCAGATACATGAGGATCACACGAGTCCCAGGATCGTCTTCCCAGTGTTCGATGAGGTCGTTTCCGCTGACGTCGGGTTTGTTCCCCACGGATACGAACTGGTGGATCCCCACCCCATACTCGCTGGCGTAATCCAGGATGGTGACGCCCATGGCGCCGGATTGACTGAGGAACGAAGTGGCCCCCGAGGGCGGCATGGTGGGTGCGAAGGTCGCGTTCATGCTCACCGCCGCTTCTGTGTTCATCAAGCCCATACAGTTCGGTCCCACCAGGCGCATCCCATGTCGCCGGACAGCCGCCAACAGTGCCTCCTCCAAGGCCGCCCCTTCACCCCCCACCTCTTTGAAACCCGCCGATATGACGACCACGACCTTTACCCCCTTCTCGCCACACTCCTCCACCACAGAGAGAACATGGTCCTTTGGAACGACGATGACGGCCATGTCCACGGCCCCCGGGATCTCCGATACCGTCGGAAAGGAGCGAATCGAGTGGATGGCCCTGGCTTTGGGATTCACAGGATAGACGATCCCCTGAAACCTATGCCGAACGAGGTTTTCGACGATCTGATATCCAATGGTGCCGGGATTTCGACTCGCCCCCACTACTGCGATGGACTGGGGCTGGAAAAGGGTTTCGAGGGAGGATGCCATGGTGGGTGCTCCGAGGGGTGGACTCCCGGTGGAGGTAGAGGTTGGGCTCTGCGGCCGTCCGCGTGGAGGTCGGTCAACCTGGCAAGGTACCCCTTCTCCTCGGTCGCCTTCAAGTACAGGGGCTAGGGGGATGCTATCCCTTCCCGACGGAAGCCCACTGCCACTGAAGGCTGACCAGCTTCCTTGATGTTACCGGGGCCCTTGGACAACTTCCTCAGGAGAAGCGGGGATTCCAGAACCCAAGCGGGAAGATATGGGCGCACACAACAACGAGGAGAACCACAACCGTCGTCCGACCCCCGTACGGATGGTCATGGATGGAGGGGAGGGCCCGGAGACGGAAGCGAAGAGTGACGTCAAGGCCTTCCTGGATCCCCTGACTGGTGACAGCTGGGTGGCCCGAGTCTCCGGGCGTTCGAACGGGGGTGTACTCCCCCTCAGGACCATCCCACTCATGGAGGTGGAATTCTTCAAGGAAACAGAGCCGGACTCTCCTCTCAGGCACGCCGTGTGGCAGGGTGCCTCTCTCGAAGGGCTGGACGAGGGGGCGCTCAATCTTCTCTTCCAGGCCTCGAACCCCTACTCCACTCCCAAGCCCGAGGAGGCCCCTCGGGACCGAAAGAAGAGGAGAGGCCGCCCACGAAGGAGTGGATGAGGCTTTCCAACGATCCACCTCAACCCCCGCCGTGTCATAAACACACGAGAGGTGTCCTCTAGAAGGAACACACGGTGGGAGACACAACGCCTCAATATCCTCCGTAAGCCCAGCTTTCCCATACGTTTCCTCTTCGGCAAGCGGCCCGGCACAAGGACTGCTTTAGGGAGAAGGCTCGCTCCCATGTCGGGAGGCGAGCGGTGAGAACGAGAATTCGGAAGGGCTTGGGGAATCATGTGCAAGGGTCGAGACAAAAGGGATGAGGAAGAAGGACTCTGGGATGAGACGGTCCAGGGGATCGTTGTCCACGACGTGAAAACAGAGGGCTTGCCCTCCGACGGCCCAAGGATTGCGGCCTTTATCTGGGGGGGGAAGGTGAAACCCACCCCGACGTTGCCGTACGGACGCTGGAAGGGAGCTGCATAGCCCAGGCTCCCCGCCCCTTTCCTATCCGATGGATCTGCCGAACCATACGGCGTCCAAGAGGCTCTTCTCTCCGGGGGAGCCTCTTCTTTTTCCTCTCCGTAACGCACCCGCACCTTCGATTTAACGATCCAGCCGCCGGAGCGTCTAATCGTGTAGTGGGAGAGGCGGCGGATCGAAGTCTCGGGGAACGGGAGAGGATGCCGCCATGGATGAGAAGGGGATCATCCGAATCGTGGAACATGAGCCCCCGGGCTTTGAAGAGAGGAAGAGGACCATGAAGAGGAGCGGAAGGGTTTTTCTGGCGGCGGCCCTGGGTTTGGGTCTGGGCGTCCTGCCACTTCATGCGCAGCGTGGAGGTGGGCAGAGGGGACTTGGGCAGGGGCCCCATACGGGCCAATCGGTGGACGTGCTTCTGGAAATGCAGGAGGAGCTGGAGCTTTCGAGTGAGCAGTTGGGCCAGATTCAGGAGTTGAAAGCGATCCTGGATGGTGAGGTCACTCCGCTGGCCGAGAACATCCGCACCCTGCGCCGACAGATCCGGGACGGGGAGGTGGACCGAGACGAGGGTCATCGGCAACTCCTGGCTCTTCATGGGGAGCTGATGACGGCGTCCGCCCCCGTGCAGGGGCGGGTCCAGGAGATCTTGACGGTGCAGCAACATCGGCAACTTCAGGTAGCCGTTCAGAAGGGCCGGCCGGGGCAGGGGCGGGGGAGGATCTCTCAAAGCCGTCCCGGTCTGGGTCGAAGGGGAGCAGCTCAGGGAAGAGGGGCGGGTCTAGCACGGAGGGGCGCCGTCGACGGAAGCCGGGGTGGGTTTGGACCCCGGCAGGGATCTTTTGGGCAGGGCCGGGCC